>JAEUIE010000006.1 GCA_016795155.1 Planctomycetia bacterium
GGGGAGGCGGACTAACCTGCCTCCCCGCCTGGGTACGCGGCCACCGACGCGTCCATCGTTTTGTGCAAGCCAAACTTGTCCTTACAGCACTCAAACGGCACGGACAATTAAGGACTTACGTTGCATGACGCAAAAAGCTCTCGCGTTCCGGGCTACCAGTTGCACGAGGGCTTTTCAAGATTTCACCATATTCAGGTCGAGTACGACCAAACGTGGCACCCGTGAGAACTAACCCGCCAGCACGCCATCCAGCGCCTGGTAGCTCATCTCCATTCCCTCCGTCATACCGGTTGACATCGCCGCATCGCGGTCCGCCCTAGAAGCATACTTGATCGAGGTTGTCACGTGCGTGATCCCATTGGTCTCGTTGAACGTGACCGTGATAATCGACGGCTCGCCTCCCATCGATCCAAAGTCGCAGTCGCCCGGGTCGTAGTGTTGCGTATGCACGATCTTCGCATGCAACGCGACCTCCAGCATCTCCCCCATGAACCCAAACTCCTGGCCAGTATCGCTATCTCGCCAGCGCCAGCGATACTTCCCCCCCACCTGCGTCGTCATCTCGCACACGGGCATCGTCCATCCGGGCATAGCCGTCAGCCAACAGCGCATCAACGCAGGATCCGTATACGCCTGCCACACCAGATTGACCGGTGCATCAAAGCATCGTTTCACCAGTACTTCGCGATCTGACGGCGTACTCACTTCAGCAGGTTTCATTTTTTTCTCTCCTGTTTGTCTTGTTGTTTTAACTCTGCCAGCAACGCATCGAGTTGCTTGTAGTTGCCTTCCATGAGTTCCTGCACCTGCTCCAGCCAGTCGGTGACGGCCTTCAGCCGCTCCGGTACCAGTTTGCACGGCCGCAACTGGGCCAGTCGACTACGCGAAATCAGCCCGGCCGATTCCAGCACCTTGAGGTGCGACGAAATCGTGGGCTGCGTCAACGTGAAACGGTCGACCAGTTCTGTGACCGAAGCCTCTCCACCACGGGCCAGATGTAGCACGATTCCTCGTCGGGTGGGATCCGCCAGGGCGGCAAAAGCTTGGTCAAGTTGATTCATATAGATAGATTACGGTCTATATTGATAGTTGTCAATATAATTTCTTTGTCCCAATGCTTAACCTTACCATTTTTGATTGACGCTACTTGGATGATGCCGAACGTATGACCACCGATCCTCGGCCCAGGTTGGCGAACGGCACTTTATTGCAGGCGATGGCCTGGTCGATCAGGCTTGTGACCCCGGGGCGCGTGAGCGTGGATGTGCCCTCCACGAGAATCCAGCGGGCGTTGGCGGATCCCTGTAACAGTTTCTCAGGATCGGGCAATTGCCTGCCTTGAGTGAAGTAGAGTTTCAAGCCGTCTGCATCCGCCCGGACTGCAAGAACGCCCTCGTAACCCTGCCCGCTTGGCGAAAAGCTGATGACCACGGCACCTTGGTTGCGATATTCGTACACCACTTCATGGGCCGTGGGTAGTCGCTTTCGCAGCGACCGTCGGATGGCAGTGATGAGTTTGAAATGCGCAGGCGCGTACTGGCCGATCAGTTTAGTCACCTGGGCTTCTGCCGATCGACTCTCTGCCGCAGACTGAGAACTGGCGGCGACTTTAACTTTGGTTTGAGCGGAATGTCGACTGGATGTTTTTCTCTTCACATTCATGATCGTTCTCTGGAATCAGATTTCTACAGTAGTGTTTGTACCCCGCTGGCCTGGAAAAGTACACGAATTCCAGGTTCGGATTCAATGTTTTGCTTCGAAACGAGTCGTCAGACTGGCATTGTCTGTTTTCGAGACGCGGTTATAATTTGCCATTGATCGGAATGAAGATGTTTAAGTATTTCATAGCCTGGTATTTGATATTTTCGGCTATTTTGGGGCCGGGATTGTGCTGTTGTACTGTCGCAGCAAGGTCACACGATACAAAAGAAGAGACTGCATTAGTCGCAGACGAAGATAGCCACCATTCCTGTTGCCAACAAAACCAGCACGAACCAGGGCAAAAACAGCCTCATTTACCTGCACCATTTTGCCCATGCAAACAGCATTATTCCTCGACTGCGATGCTACTACCATCATCAGATATTACCCAACACTATTCACATCCAAGCGAATGGTCACTGGATTATTCTTCACTTACAGGTAATTTTGCATCCTGTAGCATTTCAATCTGCTTGCACCAGAAGTATCTGCATTTCAGCACAGATAATTTACTTTGCATTTCGAACAACCTGCGCTGTTAGTCCATCTCCTTCTGCACAATCCTGCACCTTTTCACGCATGGTTGATGTGATCTAATCTGTTTGACTACACCATTTTTCAAGTTCTTGCTGAGAACTGTCATGCAATCATTGATGTCAGTATTACGCTGGCTGATTTCTCTTACTGTAATTGCAGGTATCCTCATTGGTGGGTGGATCACACGCGATACCTGGAAAAGCTGGATCCTTCGAGAACAAGCTGGCCAAAAGGCACCGGAAGAAGCACACGACGATCACGCCAGTCCAGATCGGCTGAAGCTCAGTAATCAGGCAAAAGCCAACCTGCAGCTAAAAACGGCTGCTCTGCAACTGACCACTTACTGGCGAACCACGCAGATGCCCGGCACCATCATTGAACGGCCTGGCCTCAGCAATCGAGGCATCTCAACTACGCTTGCTGGTATTGTGACCAAAATTCAAGTGTTGCCCGGCCAGTTAGTGCGCCCCGGCGATGAACTTTTTCACTTAAGGCTTGTCAGCGATTATCTGCAAAACACCCAGGCACAACTCTATAAGACCTCCCGCGATCTTCAGATCAATGCTGATGAGCAGCAGCGGTTGAAAGGCGTTTCTGACAGTCAATCGCTATTCAAAGGCAAGCTGCTCGATCTGGGTTACGAAGAACGAAGATTGCTGGCAGCACTGGATACTTATCGTCAGGACCTGCTGACGCGTGGCCTGACGCTGGAAGACATTAACCAGGTTATCGCCGGTAAGTTTCTTTCTGAATTTGTTGTGCGTGTGCCCCGCAAGGAGAATGACGACAAACTGATTTATGAAATGGAAGAATTGAAAGTACAACTGGGTGAACTTGTTCAAGCCGGTCAAGTACTGGGCTATCTTGCCAACCACCAGGCTTTGGATGTCGAAGGCAAAGCATTTGAACAGGAATCAGCTCTTCTCCACCGTGCTGCCCGCGAGAATTGGCCGATTCAAATGGTGCTGCTGGAAAATGCTTCCGAATGGCCAGCTACTCCCACGACACTTTCAATACGCTTTATCGCGAACCATGTTGATGCAGCCACACGCATGCTTTCCTTCTATCTACCAGTTGAGAACCCCCTGCGGGAGATCAGGGAAGCTGGCGGCGCTATTCGTCGCGTCTGGCGGTATCGCCCCGGTCAGCGAGTCAGACTAGGCGTTCCCATTGAGAAACATGATCAAGTATTCGTCATTCCTCGCGAAGCGGTAGTTCATGAAGGGCCGGAAGCTTATGTCTTCAGGCAAAATGGAAACCTGCTGGAACGGAAGCCGGTTTATGTCCGCTACCTTGATCAGGATCATGCAGTGCTCGCCAACGATGGCAGTGTTACTGCAGGAAATATCATCGCCATGAATGCCGCTGTGCAATTGAACCGCGCCTTGAAAGCACAGGCTGAAGGCGATTCTGGTGGCCATGGCCACGACCATCATGGTCATTCCCACTAGGAGAACATGACCGTGAATGCACTGATACGGTTTGCATTGAAATATCGCCTGCTGATCGTTTTCCTCAGCCTGGCTGCCTTTCTCTACGGCAGTTATGTGACAGCGACTCTACCTATTGATGTTTTCCCCGATCTGGACCGACCTCGTGTCACCATCATGACAGAAGCGCCGGGTCTTGCTCCGGAAGAAGTAGAAACGCTGATCAGCTTTCCTCTCGAATCCGCCTTGCTGGGTGCAACTGGTGTTCAGGCTGTTCGCAGTCAATCTGCGATGGGACTATCTGTCGTATATGCCGAGTTCGACTGGAACACCAATATCTATCTGGCCCGACAGACGGTTCAGGAGCGCCTCAGCACTGCTGCTGATTCTCTGCCTGTCGGCATCAAACCGCAAATGTCCCCCATCAGTTCCATCATGGGACAGATCATGCATCTTGGACTGGTGAGGCGAAACGACCAGACCGATGTTAAGCAATCCATGGAATTGCGAAGCATTGCAGATTGGATCATACGACCACGACTACTGAAGATTCCGGGTGTGGCTCAGGTGGTCGTTATGGGTGGCGGGCGCAAACAGTATCAGATTTTGATCGATCCACAATTAATGGTAGAGCAGTCTGTCACACTGAAGGAAATTGAAGAAGCGGTTCGTAACAACAATCTGAATGCCAGTGGTGGATACCTCATCAATTCAGAAGGAGAACAAAGCATTCGGGTACTAGGGCGACTCGGACCTCAGCCTGAACGCGTCATCGACGAACTGAGTAGCATTCCCATCAGATTTGCAGGCGGACGTTCCGTTCAAATTCGGCATGTCGCCAAAATAGTGGAAGCACCGCAACTCAAGCGCGGTGATGCCAGTGTTAATGGAAAAGACGCCGTTATTTTGACGATAACCAAGCAGCCCCATGTTGATACGCGACGATTGACCGATGAGATTAAATCTGCGTTGAAAGATCTGGAACCCAGCCTCTCCAAAAGCATCGAAATTAATACAGGCCTTTTTCAGTTGAAGACTTTCATCGATACAGGCATTTACAATGTAGCGGAAGCGCTGGTGATTGGAGCCGGCCTGGTACTGATCATTCTCTTTCTTTTCCTGCTCAACGTTCGAACCACATTCATTTCTCTGACTGCCATACCATTGTCTCTGGTCATGACCGGTCTGTCGTTCAAACTCATCAGCTGGCTGACAGGCACGCCGTTAAGCATCAACGTCATGACACTGGGGGGAATCGCTGTTGCTCTGGGTGAGTTGGTGGATGATTCCATTGTCGATGTCGAGAACATTTTCAGACGCTTAAAGGAGAATTCGAGTCTCGAACAACCAAGACCCGTTTTGAAAGTGATTTACGAGGCAAGCGTGGAAATCAGAAGCGCCATCGTTTACGGAACAGCCATGGTGATTATGGTCTTTATTCCCTTGTTTGCGTTATCAGGAATTGAAGGCAGGCTGTTCACCCCGTTAGGTGTTGCCTACATCGTATCTATTTTATCATCACTGATTGTTTCACTAACTGTTACACCCGTTCTATCGTATTACCTGCTCAGCAGGACCAAATCCACTCATCGGGAACATGATAGCCCTTTGTTGCGATTGCTGAAATGGCTTGCTGGTTATGTCATTCGCTTCAGCATGCGATTGGCAGGCACCTTACTCATCGTGACATGGATACTGGTAGGCTTTTCAGCCTACATCCTTACACATCTAGGAGCTGATTTCCTGCCACCGTTTGACGAAGGCAGTGTGCAAGTCAATCTCTCCCTGCCGCCAGGTTCCTCACTGCAGGATTCCACCAGTATTGGCAAAGTTGCTGATGCGATGTTTCGAAAGATGCAGAAGTCAGCATCTCAACCCGATGGTCCCATTGTCAGCTTTACTCGCAGAACCGGTCGTGCTGAGTTGGACGAGCATGCAGAACCAGTCAGCAGTACTGAGTACATTCTGACCATGAATCAGCATGTGCATCAACAACGAGAGGAGTTGATCAAAAGCATTCTGGACGATTTAAAAGACGGCTTGCCTGGAGTGCAGGTCGAGGTGGAACAACCTCTCGCACATTTGATCAGTCACATGCTTTCAGGAGTTACTGCTCAAATTGCCATCAAAGTGTATGGCGATGATCTCGACGAACTTCGGCGACTTGCCGAGAGAATCAAAGCAGGCATCAGTGACGTACCAGGAGTGTCATCACTGGCTATCGAAGCCCAGAAGCAAATCAATGAAGTTCATATTCGGTTGAAACCGGAACAACTAACTTATTATGGACTTGATCGAGCCACGGTCGCTGAGTTCATCAGCACAGCTCTTCGAGGTGAAGCCTTAAGCCAGGTGCTGGAAGGGCAACGACGATTTGACATCGTAGTCTGGATGGAAGAAGCAATCCGCAACCAGCCAGAGAATATCGGCAAACTGCGAATGGAATTGCCAGGTGGTCGTGGGCAAGTGCCTCTCTACGAACTAGCAGTGATTGAGGCTGGTGCCGGACCAAACACCATTAACCGTGAGAATGCCAGAAGGCGAATTGTCATACGGAGCAATGCCCTGGGCCGAGATCTGGCAGGTGTTGTGAATGATATTCGTGAACGAATAACGGTTCTGCAAGCCGGCAGTAACTGGCCTGCAGGATATTTTGTCGAGTATGCAGGGCAATTTGAAAGCCAGCAGCGAGCCACTCAGTTAATCGCAGTGTTAGCAGGTGTAAGCCTGGTTGGCATGTTCCTGGTTCTGTACATGTTGTACCCATCAGCTCGTGTAGTACTGCAAATTCTCAATGCTCTGCCCGCGGCATTTATTGGTGGAGTGATCGCCTTGGCGCTCACTGGCCAGACACTGACCGTAGCCAGCCTGGTAGGTTTTATTTCTCTGGGCGGAATCGCTGCACGGAATGGCATTTTGCTGGTATCACATTACTTCCATTTGATGAAATATGAGAAGGAATCTTTCTCGGAAGCGATGATCCTGCGAGGCAGCCTGGAAAGACTTGCACCGGTATTGATGACCGCATTGACTGCTGGTATAGGCCTGTTGCCATTGGTAGTAGAAGGACAAAAGCCAGGACGGGAGATTCTATACCCTGTTGCAACGGTCATTCTGGGCGGATTGATCACTTCCACACTCTGCGAATATCTGTTACACCCCGGATTGTTCTTGCGTTTCAGTGGCAAAGACGCTGAACGCATTGCTCATGAGATGGAATCGGAATTGGATAAGCATGTTCAAGCTACGAAAGGAGACGATCATGCCGTTACTTAAATACACTTTCAGATGCGCGGCCTTGGTAGCAGCATTCATTCTGCCTGTTGGTTGCCAGAAGTCTGAACAGGCTTCGAAACCTGCCTCGGCAGCCAAGACCAAAGACAAACATGATCACGACCATGATCATCCTGAAGAAGGACCACACGGTGGCAGCCTGGTGGAATGGGGTGAGCATGAGTTTCATGCTGAGTTCACGGTAGATCACAAAACCAAAACTGCAGTGATCTATGTGCTCGATACCTCAGCGAAAAAGGCACCCAAGGTAGAGCCAGCAAAGATCACCAAGGTCATGCTGACCATTACCAGTGTTACCCCACCGGTATCACTTGAATTGAAACATGATCCGGCCAGGACAGATGCCAAAGGCATTGCCTTCGTCGGAACGCATGATGTTCTCGGCAAAGATGCGGAACTCAAAGGCAATGTCAGCGGCACAGTGGATGGACTTCATTACACGGGTGATTTTGAAGACAAACACGATCATGAACACGATAAGAAGAAAACAGGACATTTACTTGAACAACATCCCGGTGGCGTGCATGTAGCATTTGCACAAGGCAGATACTACGCAGAAGCCATCATGCATAAGGGCGGTTCCGTTCATTTGTTTCTGTTCGGAAAAGACCTCAGCAAAATAGTAGAAACAGAATCTCATCAGATTACTGCTTATGTCCGAAAAATTGGCGATAAGGAATTCACGACATTTGAATTGAAACCCGATCCGCTGGCAAGCGACACTAAAGGATACACCTCCCGCTTCGCTGGAGACATACCCACTGAATTAGTCAATCAGGAACTGGAAGTTACAATACCGGCGCTTAAGCTGGGAAACGAGCGTTATCATCTTGCGTTTCAAACTACCATTAAACCTCATGAAGGAGATAGTCACGCTAAGGATGCAACCATGCCCGCTGGGCAGGATGACATGGCAGAAGAACGCAAACTCTATCTGACTGCTGCCGGTGTCTACACTTCAGAAGATATCAAGGCAAATGGCAATACGATAGGTTCTGAAAAGTTCAAAAACTTCAAGGCAAACCATGACATTAGACCTAAACCCGGTGACAAGATCTGCCCGGTCACACTTACCAAGGCCAATCCTGATTGCACGTGGATCATCGCGGGAAAGAAGTATGAATTCTGCTGCCCACCCTGCGTCGATGAATTCGTCAAATTAGCCAAGGAAGAACCGAATGCGGTAAAACCACCCGAAGAGTATGTCAAACGTTGAAACCTGTACGGGTGATGTTTCAAATGAAGCATATTCTCCCTGAACGTCGATAAAGATGCGGGGGAGCAGCATGACAGTGAGAAGATGTGGCATTTGGCGAAGATGGCGAACTCCATTGATAGGCATTGCATGCCTGTCAGCAGGATGCGTGTCCTCATCAACCACGCATGAGTTATCTGTTCCGCCTCCACCGGTAGAACTGCTTGGGCCGATTGAAACGCGTTCTGCCAATCTACCTGTAGAAGAAATAGCGATACCATCACCACTAACGCTAGACCAATCCCTGGGGATTGCGCTGCAAAAGCACCCTGAATTGGCAGCAGTTTCCAGCCTGATTCAATCTGCACAAGGGCAAGTAGTACAAGCGGGACTCTATCCCAATCCATTGGTTGGCTATCGAGGCGACCAAGTTGGCAGCCGGGGAGCACCCGGTGGCCAGCAGGGACCGTTCATTTCACAGGAACTCGTCACAGGCGGAAAACTTCAGGTTGCGCAATCCGCTGCGATGGATGCGATGACTGCTACGCAGTGGCAAGCCATCACCACACGATTTAATTTGGAAGCAAAAGTTCGCAGCGCCTTTTATGAAGTGCTCACCGCTCAGCGGGAAGTCAGCGAAAACGAAGCCATCGTCAAGATCGCTGAAGAAAACCTGGAAGCATCACGAAAGATTGAACAGGCAGGACGAGGCAGTCTGCCTGATGTATTGCGGGCACGAGTTGAACTGGAATCAAACAAGAATCGTTTAATTGCTGCCAGGAAACGACTGGAAGCAGCCTGGCCACTGTTGATCAACGCGATGGGACTGACAGGCGTAGCTCTGGTTCCTGTTGAAGGCAATCTGGAAAGTACGAAGCCTCAATACGATCTAAATTCACTTCAACGCCAAATTGCTGAGAATCACTCCGAAATCAAACAATTGCAGGCAAGCGTCGCAGAAGCTGAGAAACTGTTATCGCGAGCCAGATTGGAGAATGTGCCAAACCTGGATCTACAGGTGCAGCCTCTCTACGATTACACCGAAAGTGTTGGACAGGTTTCGTTCGAAGTAGGTATGAAATTGCCCATCTGGAACAAAAACCAGGGTAACATTCAATCAGCAGAAGCTGAACATCTTCGACGCATTCATGAACTGGAGAATACGAGACTCAAATTGAATGAGCGCACCATACAAGCTTATCAAAGATATGTAACTGCCAGAGAACAGGCCGGAAAGTTTGAGAAAGACCTGATTCCGCAAGCCAAGGAAGCACTCCGACTGACCAAAGCCGCTTTTGAAAGTGGCGATGCCAAGTATGATTACACCGCACTGCTCGATGCCCAGCGAACACTGGCACAAGCACGATTAAACTATGTTCAAACCCTGGGTGAATTCTGGAAGGCAACCGCTGAAATCAAAGGCCTGTTACAACAGATTCCTTGATGTGATGTCTTCCACCTCTCGTACAACAAATGATTGAATAACTGATGCATCCTGTTGGGGAAACGAGTATGCTACAGTCCCTCCCAGGACTTTTCATAGATGTATCGTGTAGCCTTCCTGCTTCATTTTTTGCTTTTATCTACCGTTGTATATGCACAGGGGCTTTCACCTGCTGAATCCCTGCAGCGGATGAGGCCTGCTGATGGTTTGAAAGTTCAATTGGTTGCAGCAGAACCACTGATCAGGCAACCTGTCACGATGACGTTCGATTCGCAAGGCAGGCTCTGGGTAATTCAATATCTGCAGTACCCTGCTCCTGCTGGCTTAAAGCCAGTTGAAGTCGATCAGTATCTGAGAACCCGATATGACCGTGTTCCAGAACCACCGCCTCACGGCCCACGCGGACTAGATCGCGTTACTATTCTGTTTGATCCGGACAAAAAGGGACGCTTTCAGCAAGCCAAAGAATTCGTGACCGGACTCAATCTGGCAAGTGGATTAGCACTTGGCAACGAAGGTGCTTACGTACTCCAAGCGCCTTACCTGCTCTTTTATCCAGATCGAAACAAGGATGACATACCGGATGGTAATCCTGAAGTGCTGTTGAAAGGATTCGGTATCGAAGATGCTCATGCAGTAGGTAACTCTCTGATATTTGGTCCCGATGGCTGGCTGTACGGTGCGCAAGGCAGCACAGTTACTGCCCGTATTGCTGATCCATTAACAGGAAAAGTATTCGAATTCCAGCAAGGAATCTGGCGTTATCATCCGCGAACGCGACAGTTCGAACTGTTTGCTGAAGGTGGAGGCAACACCTGGGGCCTGGATTTTGACCGTAACGGTCAATTGATTGCGGGCACCAACTGGTCCAATGTCGCTGCGCTCCACATGGTTCAAGGTGGATACTATGTAAAAGGTTTCTCCAAACATGGTCCCTTGCATCATCCTCATGCGTATGGCTACTTCGAGCATATGCCCTGCGAGGGATTTCGTGGCGGACATGTAACCTGTGGCGGAATTGTCTATCAGGGGAATCTGCTGCCTGGCAGGTTCAAAAACATGTATCTGGGCTGCAATCTGCTCGATCACAATCTCTTTTGGTACAGCTTTCAGCGCAATGGCAGCACATTCAGTATGAAACATGAGGGAACGCTGCTTCACGGTAACGATACCTGGTTTCGACCCATAGATTTGCTCACAGGGCCTGATGGTGCGGTATACGTGTGCGATTGGCACGACAAGCGCGCCAACCATGTTGATCCTATTGATAACTGGGACAAATCTAACGGAAGAATCTACAAACTCGTGTCATCACAGGATTCGCAAACCAAACCTGCAATAATCGATCTAACCAATGCTTCTGCTACAGAACTCATTGCCTTGCTCAATCATCCAAATAGCTGGCAACGATCCGAAGCTCGGCGATTGTTAATTGAAAAACAAGACACTGAAATCAGAAGACAACTCAAGGAATCATTGACCAGCCATTACGCAGATTTTTCACTGGATACCTTATGGGCACTCTATGGTTGTAAGGGGCTTGACATATCACTGACAGCAAAACTCTTGTCTCATCCTCGAGGTGAAGTTCGCTGCTGGGTCATTCGCATGATAACTGATCATGCCACTCCAGAAGGTATGCAGCAGTGGATTCCCGTGTTACCCACCCTGGCAACTGTTGCCGAGATTGAAACTAGTCCCCTGGTATTGTCGCAACTTGCATCTACTCTCCGTCGTCTGGTGCAATCGAAAACGGAGAAGGCAGTATGTATTTCGCTGCTCCAATCATTATTGAATAATAAGCACTGGAACGATGATAGCCTTGGCCCACTGCTATTATGGTGGGCTATCGAAGAAATCCTTTCGCAATCGATCCTGCAATTTGATTGTAGTCTGTTCGGAGTTCAGAAAGACTCAACAACACCAAATACTGAACTGAAAAGGTTCCTTCTGGAACGTATCAGCCGTCGTTTTATGAGTGCTGAAACTCAGGCTGGTTACCTGAGTCAGGCCAGGTTGCTGGAGTATTGTTCATCGCATGCAGCCCCGAATAGCTGGTTAAACAGTGTTCTAACGGGTATGGAAACTGAACTGTCAGCTAAACCATTGAAGAATATGCCTGCAGATTTGCAACGTGCGCTTAAGCGATTGCCTGCCGATAATGCTGTACTTCGTATCCAACTGCTGGCTGGTGAACCTTCCGCAATACGATGGGCGCATGGAAAATTGATCGAAGAGAATACCAATGAAAGTGAAAAGGCTCTGCTACTGCAATGTTTGATCAAACAATCCCGCATTGCACCTGTGCTGGATTTGCAGAAACTTTTCTCATCCGCAAAAACGGACCCGTATCGGCTGGTGTTGCTGGAAGCTGTAGCCCTTGTGCCTACTGCAGATAACATTCAGTTTCTCATCAGGCAATACACCAACTGTTCATCAACAGTACGCAGGAATATCATCAGTCTGCTGATTTCAAGGCCTGCAACCTCAGTATCCTTGTGCGAAGCAATTGAACATCAGCAAATTTCCAGCAAGGAGATTCAACTCGATCAAGTTCAGCAGATGCGACGCTACCAGAATGTAACGGTAGATCGAATTATCACCAAATATTGGGGAAGCGTAAAACCTGTTACGAGTGGGGATAAGCAGGCTCGCATCCGCAGCATTGTGCACATGCTGAACCAGGGGCAGGGTACACCTGACATGGGAAAAGCATTGTTCACCCAGCATTGTGCAACCTGTCATCAACTTTTTGGCGAAGGGGGAAAAGTCGGACCTGATTTAACCGGCGCGGATCGATCGAATCGGGAATTCCTGGCAACCCACATTATTGATCCTCATCTGGTCATACGTCCAGAATACTCTGCGTACACTGTTGTCACGACCGATGGCCGAACTCTGACTGGGTTAATCACTGAAGAAACTACCCAGGAAATCAAACTGCTTGATGCCCAGGCAAATACGATTCAGCTTACTCGCGACCGTATTGATTCACTCTCAGCAAGTCGTCAGTCGCTTATGCCGGAGGGCATTCTCGATCCACTGGATGATCAGCAAATCCGTCACCTGTTTGCCTACCTGCAGCAACCTAACGATAAGCCTGCGCAGGAATTACCAAACACCGCACCCATGCAGGCACCTCCTTCCTTTGATTTTGCAGACAAGATGGTGACAGGCATCGATCGCATGCTGGATCGTTTGACACAGGAGTCTATTTCCAGACGAGCATCACTCTGGAAACGGGATAACGATTCCCTGGAAACGCTCATCAAATCAGTTGAACCCAACAGGCAAAGATTGAAAAGTATCCTGGGGGTTGTGGAAGAGAAACCCGAAAAATCGAATACAGGTTTTCCCAAGTGGCCCACCATTTCCTCGCTGCTGGGACGCAATGACTATTACCAGGTGTTAAACGTCCGCTGGCGTGCATTTGGCAATGTCGAGGCTGAAGGACTACTTTTGTTGCCTACCGGTAAGTGTGTCGCAGATGTCGTCGTATTGCCTGATGCAGATCAAACTCCGGAACAACTCATCGGGCTGGTTCCCGGTTTACCTCTTCACCAGCAGACTGCCCGCATACTGGCTGAACAAGGCTGCAGAGTGCTCATCCCTGTGTTAATTGATCGTGCTGATACTTACTCAGGCATACCGGGAATCCGTATGACCAATCAGCCCCACCGCGAGTGGATCTACAGGCAGGCATATGAAGTGGGCAGGCATATCATTGGATACGAAATCCTGAAAGTGCAAGCTGGGATTGATTGGTTCCAATCAACGTCGACCGCATCGCGACCCCTGGGTGTAATAGGTTACGCTGAAGGCGGGTTGATCGCATTTCATACAGGAGCTATCGATACACGCATCAAAGTAACTGCAGTCGATGGCTATTTTGGCGTACGGGAGAATCTCTGGCAGGAACCCATCTATCGCAATGTCTGGAGGCAACTGACAGAGTTTGGCGATGCTGAAATAGCTCAGCTATTTCCACCACGACAACTGCTCCTGGGCATTCAGAATCCCCCGAAGGTCAACGGACCACCTGCTGTGCGCAGTGGAAGAAGCGGAGCAGCCCCAGGTAAGCTGGAAACAACCCAGCACAAGGCGGAATGGAAACGCCTGGAACCGTTTCGATTGAAATATTCAACGGCTATACAGCTTGATGAACAATCGGGGGCAACAATACATTCTCGATTTTTCCAGGCTCTGACTGGTCAGCCATTTCAGGTCAGCAAGGAGCAGGTTATCACTCCGACAGCAGCATTACCTGATTCTTCTGAACGCATGAAACGACAGGTTGAAAGTCTATCCAATCATATACAGGAGCTGCGTCGCAAGAGTGAACCTTATCGTGACAAACATTTCTGGGCTAAATTGAATCCTTCCAGTCTGGACAACTACCTGGCTTCTGTTGCTCCATTTCGGCAACAATTCGAACATGAGGTGATCGGCAAGATTGATCTGCCACTCTCAGCGAACAAAGCTAGAAGTCGATTGATTAACGAACAGCCTGGCTATGTAACGTACGAAGTGGAAATGGATGTCATCGCCCCTGACCTCATAGCCTACGGCTGGCTGTTGGTGCCTCGAAACATCAAACCTGGCGAGCGAAGACCTGTTGTCGTTTGTCAACATGGATTGGAAGGAAGACCTGCTGATTTGGCTGATCCCAAAATTGATCACCCCGCCTATCATCGCTATGCATGCAGGCTGGCGGAAAGAGGGTTTATTGTTTTTGCACCACAGAACCCATACCTGTTTAATGATCGATTCCGCTTGCTGCAACGCAAAGCCAACCCACTGGGATTATCCCTGTTCTCCTTCATCGTTGCACAACATCGGCAGATCACCGAATGGCTCGCCAGATTAAGCATGGTCGATCCTGATCGCATTGGCTTTTATGGCCTTTCCTATGGCGGAAAAACAGCTATGCGGGTCCCTGCCCTGGTGCCTCGATACTGTCTTTCGATTTGCTCTGCTGATTTCAATGAATGGATCTGGAAGAATATTTCAAACGACAATCGCTACACGTATATGACTACCAACGAATGGGAGATGGTGGAGTGGAACTTGGGGCACACTTTTAACTACGCGGAAATGGCTGCGCTCATCGCACCTCGCCCATTTATGGTTGAACGTGGTCATCGGGATGGCGTGGCTCCCGATGAACAGGTGGCTTACGAGTATGCCAAAGTGCGAAGACATTACGCTGACCTGAAAATTCCAGATCGCACAGCCATTGAGTTTTTTGATGGGCCTCATACCATTCATGGCCAGGGAACTTTCGAGTTCCTGCATCGACATTTGAAATGGCCTGAACCGAAATGACCTATTTGCAGGAAATCAGAAAGGCAAACAAGTCGCGTGCGTCTTTGGTTGATAACTGTCGCAACAACCCTTGAGGCATCAATGATTGACTGGATGCCTTCGTTTCTGCAATGTCATGGGTTTTAACAGTAAATGTTTTTCCCTGTTGATCCAGATAGGTGTACTCATCCAGATAAGTACGGATGAGCATTCCGTGTAATGTTCTGCCATCATGCATGGACAGCGTCCAGTTTTGAAAATGTGGCGCTACGGTGGCACTGGGTTGCAGCAATGATTCCAGAATTCTTTTTGGTTCCATACGTCCAATGGTTGACAAATCTGGCCCAGATACACTGCCTCGTCCATTGACGGAATGACAACGGAAACAGCCTGCCTTTTGTGGATGGTAAAAAACTTGCCAGCCTGCTTCATGGTTTCCACCAGAACCAATAAGCTTTTGCCAGGCATCGATATCAGTATCGCCTGGCAGGTTCTTGTTTTCTACTGTTTGAGTTAATGTTGTTTGTTCGAGTAACCCCTGTGATGCCCAAGCTCGGACTTCGGATGAATATTCTGTATTTTTAGCAATTCTTTTAAGCACTGCATTTCTGTCCTTGCTGGGATGCAGACAGAGAGTCAAGGCAATCTCGTGCTTCATACTGTTGTCAGAACTATTAATGAGTTGTTCGAGAAACGCGATAGACAAGGGTGGATGCGAAGGTGGAATCAGCCTGAGAGCCTGCAGCTTTTGATCAGGCGATGATTCCGGACGTTTCAGGATTTCAAACAGATGATCGGCAAGCTGTGATTCAGTCACTTCCTTACCCTGCAGCCTGGAGAGCGTAGTCGCCAAAGCCAAGGATAAGCGACTGGTTCGTGAAGGCTGCGACATCTTTTGCTGAACCTGTGGTTCATATTCCTTCAGTGCTTTATCTGAAATCCATTTCAAAGCTTGGAACTGAATTTCCTCATCGGAATCGTGCAGAAAATCAGGAAGGTTCTTGTGAAAGCGGCTGAGATTCGATGCTTGTTGTGCTAACAGCACCGCCAATCTGGTTGTTGAATTCAGTTTGCTTTGTTGAATTTTATCCAACAGTTCTGGAGTCTTCGCTAAATGTTGCCGGGCGGCCTGCTGCATAAATGGATCAGAGTGTGTCAAGAATTCCAACAACACAGGTAAATCATCCTGCCGATTCAATGAGGGTATCGCTTCCAGGATGACATACGGTGATTGCAGTTTGTTGAGATATTCGGAAACCGATTGCCCATTCTGCCGTTTCTTTCTCACTTTCTGGGCTTCAACTAGCTCACGATTTTTCTGCAAATCCAATTGCTGTAATTCGTTAACTGATTTCTGTTCATAACTAAGGGGCTTTACAGGTCTAACCTGCCAGATCGCACCTTTGCCATGCAGGGTATAGTCAGATTTGACCCAATCTCCCATGAATAGCGATCCATCGGGTGCAACTGCAAGTCCGGTAGGACGAAAATCACCGCTGCCCAGAACAACAATTTTCTGATCAGCTGAGTATGAAGCTCCTTGAGGCTTGAGGTCGTATCGTTCCAGACGATGATCCGCCCAGCTGGTCACCAGATATGAACCATAGTATTCCGCAGGCAACGCTGAATGCTCATAACGAATAATCTCGCAGGGTGCTTCACCGGTTCCTGCGATCATTGGCAATGTGCCTGGCAGTTGTCCATTCCATGCCTGAAACGGATGTTTTCCCGATCTGCCGTAGCGAAATTGATAGCCGTAGTCACCACCTTCAACAACATGCAATAATCGGCAGGGAGGCGTCGAATCCGGGTCATTATCGATAGCCAGTATCCTGCCAAACGAATCAACATGAATGCCAAATGGATTCCAAAAGCCCGTTGCAACTCGTCTGAGTTTTTTCCCGTCTTTAGTGCACCAGAAGATATTGCCGCCCTCACCACCGTCAGCATGAACGACGCCATCGCTGCCGATCAAGCGATAGTTCGCACCAAGATTTTCTCCCATTCCAAAGTACAGGTTTCCATCTGGATCGAACGCCAATCCCGACAGACCGTTATGAGGGTAATCACCTCGTGTTTCGAGAAACATCACACGTTCCTGAGCATCAGCCTTCCCATCGCCATCCGTATCTCGCAACCGGAGAATTTCTTTGCGTGTAGCGAGGTATACTGAACCATCGGGATGTACCGCGATGTCCATACTCGCAGAGGTACCTTCGAAGAATGTGGTGAATTTGTCGGCTCTCCCATCACCATCGGTGTCTTCCAGAACTCGAATCCGGTCATGCTTTGGGCCGACATAGTTGGCCGGTCTGAAATGGGTATGGCTTTCAATTACCAGCAACCTGTTTTGATGATCAAAGGTCAGCGCTACTGGATGCACAATATCAGGTTGCTGCGCAAATAACCTGACTTCCAGCCTCGGATCAACGGAGCGTGGGCCTCCGCTGACATGTTCATTTGCCGGCAACACAACCAGGCAACAAACACTCAAACACCAGATTATGATGGATTTCATATCAACTCTTGAGATTAGAATAGTTCCGTCAACGGTTTGCCGTCAGGCAACAACTGCATCGGGCGACCTTCCCGATCAGTCCATTCAAGGTTCTCTATGCCCATGGCATGATAGACTGTATGAGCAATATCGCTGGGTGTTAGTTTCTTCTCGTACGGATAAGCAGCTACTCTGTCTGACTGGCCATAACTTTGCCCGCCCCGAACGCCGCCACCGGCCAGAAGAACACTCATGCAGTTGGTCCAGTGATCCCGTCCGCCACCATAAATTCCTCCCGAACGTTGATCGCCAATGCGGGGTTGCCTGCCCATTTCACTGTTTACCTGTACAAGTGTTTGCGCGAGCAAACCCCGTTCATGCATGTCGGCCAGCAGAGCGCTAAAGCAACGATCAAATTCAGGCAGAAGATGATCCTTCAAGCAACCGAAATTGTTGCCATGCGTATCCCAGCCACCACCACTTTTACACAGGTCATTCAGTTTGAGATCTTCCATCCAGTAAACTGCAACAAAAGGCACACCCGCTTCCACCAGGCGTCTGGCCATCAGCATGCTCGTCCCGTTGAGTGTCTTCCCATAACGTTCCAGTGTCGAAGTTGATTCCTGCGAGAGATCAAACGCACTCTTGGTTGGGGATGCAGTCAGCAATGAAAATGCCTTGTGCTGCATCCGCGTATAGCCAACAGAAGATTCAAGTGTCCGCGATGCAGTATCGAGTGCCGATAGTAATGATTTGCGATCCTGCAATCTGTCTCCGCTAATTGCTCCGTGGAGCGAAAGTGTTGGAGCTACAAAATCCATCGGTTTTTCGAGTTTGCCCAGCAGGTAAAAGGGATCATACTCATAGCCAAGGCGTGCAGAGAATTGCCCTGGACGAGTGTATTCAGGGAATCCCGGTTTCTGCGGTAAAGCTATGAGTGAAGGAAGTTGTGCATGGGTGGGCCTTTTTGCAGCAACTACTGAGCCAACAAATGGCCAGTCGGTGGGATACGGTTTTCGATTATTGCCCTGCTGCCTGAATGTCTCATCCGGTGGATGACCTGTCAAATTGTAATAGTATCCTGCATGATGATCGCCGGTACCGTGTCCATCGTGCCCCAGCGATTTGATGATTGCCAGATGATGGGCCTGCCTCGCCAGCAAAGGCAGATGTTCACACAGTTGAATCTCAGGGGCACTTGTCGAGATCGGCTTGAACACACCTCGATATTCAGCCGGGGCAGAGGGCTTCATATCCCAGGTATCAATGTGCGAAGCTCCACCACTCAACCAGATCAAGATAGTCGACTTGGCTGATGCACGAGATGCACTGTTCGCACCTGCACTAGTAGCGATTGCACCAGCACAGGCAGTTAGAAAAGTTCTGCGTGACAAGTATGGATGAGCTAAACCAAGTCCCGTGAGCATATGCAATTCCACACGGCAATTCGGAGCATGAGTACTGGTAGTAACAGTACCCTACCCTATTTGGCCGATGAATTACAGCCGCAAAATGAAATTATCTGCATCTCAACGAGACGCGGTTTGAATCATGTCCTTCAGCTTGTCTTTATCAAGCCAGTTCCCACCAATTGAAACACCCTCGATCTGCGTAGTGTTTCGAATGTTATCCAGCGGGTTGGCAGAAAGAAGAACCAGATCAGCACGCTTGCCCTTTTCAATGGTTCCCCACTCCGTTTTGGCATGGAGAAATTCAGCAGCATTGCACGTTGCTGCGGACAACGCCTGATATGGCGTCAAACCTGCATTCACCAGACTTTCCAATTCTCGATGAAGAGTAAATCCATATCCAAAAAACCACTCAGGAGTATCAGAACCAGCAACGATTTTTCCGCCAGCTGCTGCTATCTCTTTGACTAGCTGGTTTCTTACTTCCACCCAGCGTTTACGACGTGCTTCACTGGGTGGGTTTTTCCAGTAGCGTTCATGAGCCGCTAGATACATATCACGATGTTTCTGAGGCTGCAGCAGCCAATCGGGTCGTGAACGTATTTCCTCCAGCGATTGTCCTTGAGCAAATGCTTTCTTGAATATCGTCAAAGTTGGACACGTCCAGGTACGGGAATCTGCAGTGGCTTTCGCCAGTATTTTGATTTTCTTGTCGTCTATGTAGTCAATGCTCTCCCAGTTTTTGGGACGGAATACGCCGCGATCAGATACCGATTCTTTCATCGGCGCATCATCCTTCAGAATCGATTCAAGGTAATTATCAAGATGCTCGATATGTTGCCCAGCAGCCAGCGACTTCACCACACCTACGCGTGGATCAACATGCCCGACCAGTCGAATCCCCTGCCTGGCACCTTCACTGGAAATACCTTCAAACACTTCAGGTGTTATAAACAATGTTAATTTGATGAAATCGTATCCTGCATCAGCACATTCCTTGACTGCGTTCTGAGCTTCCAAGGGGGTTGTAACTACTTTCGCATTGGTGTCTTTACGACCTGTGAACTGTGGACTGGCAATCCACATCTGCGGCCCAAGCACTTTACCTTCCTGAATCGAACGACGCAGTTGTAAATGATCGGGCGTACCGATCATCATTCTGACTGTAGTTACACCGTTTGCCACGATCACGCCCAGTTCATCCGGCGCCTTGCTCTTGGGAGCAACATCATCGGAGTAGAGGTGGACGTGCATATCTGCCAAACCGGGAATCAGGAATTTTCCCGATCCATCAATAATAATGCGAGTACCATCCGGTATGGTGATATTTGTTCCTAACTCGGCAATTCTACCTTCTCGAATCAGTATTGTTGTTTTCGGTTGGATCTGATCGTTCGTCATCGAGATCAGATTAACATTGGTAATAGCAAATGTTTCTTTCGACAAAGCAGTGCGCGAAGCCTGTCCAAAAACAGGCTCCATGCAGATCAGTAACAAAACACAACCAATGGAGTGCCAATGCATCATGAATACCCTTGGTTATTGCTTCGTTTTGGCCTGTCGATCCTTCAGATTGGCTTGCCTGCGTTCCGCGATCCGTTTACTGCGATTGGCTGCTGAATCGACATCCTGTTGTACCCGTTCCCGGATTTTACTGTCCGAAGATTTGAGCAACGTTTTGATGGCGTGGGCATGTGCCGTTTCCAGTGCTTTATCAGCATCCACTTCGATGTCAGGCTTCACACCAACACCTTCCCAGTTGGTATTGGTGATGGGGTTGATGGCACGGCCAGTAGGGATGAAAATCGAATAATGGTTTGCTACTGGAACCATGCCACCGGGATGAGCGCCGCCACCAGTGATTTCACCAACCAGTGTTGCTCGTTTCTGTGTCTGAAAATTGTAAGCACACTCTTCTGCACCTGAAAAAGTAAATGCACTGGTAAGGATGTAGACATCCTTATTGAGATAGCGTGGGCCTGGTACTTCCTTGTTGGTCCAGAACTCTTCCTTGCGATTGTCTTTTCGAAAGTACATCTGGTTAAGGAGTATGGGTGTTTCCCCAAAGAAATAGCTACAGAGATCGCGAACCATCAACGGTGTACCCCCGCCATTTTGTCTCAGGTCAAGAATCAGTGCATCCGTATTTTTCAAAAAGGTCATAGCTGCAGTTAACGGCTCGCGGCCAGCTTCCGGATCCATGAATCCATTCAACTTGATATAGCCGATGTTACCGGTCAGTCGTTCAACCTTCTCGAAGCCAGCGTTGTTGATTCGCATTTCCTCCCGGTATTTTTTCAATTCCTCAGCAGAAGGAGCCATGCGTCGTTCGATCTGTTTGGGATAAGGCTTAGTGCTACATAATACACGTACATGCTTATCTTTTGTTATTTCCTGAATTTGCCTGGTCATTTCAGCTGCCAACTCCTGGCCGGTCTGAATGTTATCGAAGTCTTTATTCTTCATTCTGCTTGTGATTGTTTCTTTTACCTTTAAAGCAACATCAGGAAAAACATACCTGTCGTTGAACTCTTTGAGCATGGCCTCAACAGCATGTTCTCGCTGTTTGGCATCAATAGTTAATGGTGCCTCTGGTTTCGATGCGCTCTGAGCCTGTACACCTGCTACAGCCAATAAGATAATTACCAGACTCTTGATGTACTGATTCATGACGATATCCCCAGTTTTGGAGCAATCACCCTACACTCCACCATTTTGCCTGTGGTATACAGATAAATCTTGAATGAAATGTAGTTTCTGGAAGCAGAAATTGGAAAACTAAACTCGATGGGTAGCTCGATAACGTGCCGGGGTAACTCCCAAGAATTGCTTAAACCAGCGAGTGAGATGGCTTTGATCAGCGAATCCAGCCAGTAATGCTATTTCAGAAAGGCTCAATGTGGATTTCGACAACTTGTCCCTGGCCCATTCAACACGCAATCGTCGCTGATAGTGCCCAGGGGTGCAGTGAAAATGCCGCCGAAAACACTGTACCAGGTAAACAGGGTGGATACCTGCCTCAATAGCCAACTCTTCCAGCGAAAGTGGTGATTGAAAGCGATCCTGCAATAGATCGCGAATGCGCTTCAGCCAAATCGGAACTGTATCGCGGGGCCGCTGACTGCGCAAAAGCCCTGCCAGCAGTTCCAGCGTGAGCCCTTCTACCGCCAGAGGTGAAACTGCATCATGCAGACTGAATTCTTGCTGCAACCGCATGGCCAGATGAGCCATGGATTTATCCATACATTCCTGTGATTTCATAGGAACCGCGCAGGCCTGCCCGGCATGTTCCAGTACTCCTGTTTCAATCTCGATATTGAACGAACAAGAAACCGGTGACTCAATTTTCTCCGAATGGAGTTCTTCAGGCGGATGAAAGGTCAGCATCATCGGTTTGCAGAGACGTTCCTGTTGCCCATATCGCTCCACAAACTGCCCGCGACGCACCAGGCAGAAGTATGCATTCTGATGTGCATGCACCGGCAACCAGTCTCGCTGATGGTGACGGGTTTCTGTCAGCACAATGCCTTGGTAAGCACGGCGGCTCAGCACAGTTCCCAGGAAACAACCACTGGCCAGTTTGGAAATCATGTCAGACTCGAAGTACACAGGCTGATACTATCATACTTCGTCTGGAACTAATTGGAATTAGAAGGTTTTCCATTCTTCCCGATAAGCGGGATTAACCAACGCTTGTGCTTCCTCGTTATTCATAAAGCGTTCACTTTTTGGATCCCATTTGAGCGGTTTTCTCAGTTGATAACCAATATTTGCCAGGTGGCAGACTGTTGCAGAACGATGACCAATCTCAGCAGTACAGATGCACTGTTTTTTCTGCCTGATCGAGTCGATCCAATTCCGATGATGATTGGTGGAATAATAGACTTCTTTTCTGTCATCATTGATCTTGGCGTTCATCAACGATTCAGGAGTTGTCTTGAATTCACCGCGATCCACGTAAAGCGTGCCTTCGGTACCTTCGAAGGTACATCCGCTCGGTCCGCCGTGAATCATGATGGTTCCATCAGCATAAGTGAATTTCAGACCCGAGTTACTGGTTCCAGGTGGCTCGATGGATACCGGGCCAGAATCATCCATGTTGAGTGCCCATTGTGCGATATCAAAATGATGAGCACCCATATCTGCCAGCCCGCCACCCGCATACTCCCGATAATTTCTCCACAGGGGGAAATGCTGATGATTACCCTTGGGACAAAGTATTTCGTTGTACCCACGCATGGCAGCAGGGCCAACCCATCGATCCCAATCCGTTCCATCGGGTACAGCTTGCGTTGGAAGATCACAGGGTATTGCCGGATCGCCAACGCCAATTCGAATAGTCTTTATTTTTCCCAAGAGTCCCTGGCGTACCATGAGCACTGCTTTGCGAAAGCGATGGCCAAATTCACTGCGTTGCTGGCTACCTGTCTGAAAAACTACATTGGCTTTTGCCACTTCATCCATGATACGCCGACCTTCTCCAATGGTACGGGTCAACGGCTTTTCGCAATAGATATGTTTACCCGCACGGGCCGCCAGAATACAAGGTATCGTATGCCAATGATCCGGCGTACTGATTACGACTGCATCAATATCCTTGCGCGCGAGCATCTCACGAAAATCATGGTACTGTTCAACACTTTTATAACTGGCCTGCTGCTTCTGCGTAGCATAGCGTTTCGAGGCCATTTCTGCTGCATGTTCACTTCTTTCTTTCACTACATCGCTAACGGCCAGCACCTGCACATCCACTTGTCCCAGGAAACCTGACAGGTGGCCACGACCCATGATGCCAACGCCGATGAAGCCCAAAGTAATGCGGTCATTGGGTCCAACTGCCTTGCATGTACCAGATGTGTAGACGGCATACACCCCTGCACTGGTGAAGACTGTCTTCACCAGAAAGATGCGACGATGCATTTTCATGGATCATTCCTTAAGCAAACAACGCACTGGCAGGTTGTGCCTGCACCAGTTCCCGAGGCTGGTTCAGATGATTGTAAACCAGGGTGTGTGGATCAATACCGAACGCATGGTAGATCGTCGCCAGGATTTCGATGGGGTGAACCGGATCTTTCTTGGGGCTGCTGGCCGTCTTGTCCGACTCGCCATGCACATAGCCTCGCTTGATTCCTGCTCCAGCAACGATGGCGGTGTAGCAGTATGGCCAGTGATCGCGACCATCAGCGCTGTTCCCGTTACCACTGGTGCTGACGCCCTTCTGTGGACTTCTTCCAAACTCACCGATCACCACGACCATGGTATCGTTAAGCATGCCTCTCTCATCAAGGTCTGTAAACAATGCTGACAAGCCGGCATCCAGCATAGGCCCCGATTGTGTTTTCATGCGTTTAGTAAGTTCAACGTGATGATCCCACGAATGGTTATCTGAGTTGGCAACCTTGGGCCAGATTACTTCCACCACGCGGGTGCCTGCTTCTACCAGCCTTCGTGCGAGCAGCAGGCTTTGACCGAAGGTATTTCTGCCAAAACTGTCCCGGGTCTTGGCAGATTCCTGGCTCAGATCGAAGGCATCGCGTGCTTTACCCGACAACACCAGGCTCAAAGCCTTATCGTAATATGGTCCCAGGTTGTATTCCTGAACCGCTTTGTCTACATCTGGCATGCCTGCATTGATGATGTCACGCAACTTGGCACGACGTTGCAGACGAGTAGCAAAAACTTCCGGACGGAGCTTCAAATCATCCACACGAATACGTTCCATCTTGGACATATCCATGTCATCCCCATCGGGATAAAGAGTGTATGGATCATAGGCACGACCCAGGAAGCCTGCTGTGCCGCCTTTGCCTACCACATTGGATTCCTGCAAAGGTCTGGGTAGCATGACGAAAGGCAACATCGGTGTTTCAGGCGGTCTGAGCTTGGCGATGTTTGAACCGAAGTTTGGGAAATCCTTGGGATCGGGTGGCTCCAACTGACCTGATGGGCTGACTTTGTCAGTCGTGTATCCCGTCATGAGCTGGTAGATCGCAGCAGTATGATTGAACAATCCATTGGGCGTATAGCTCATGGAGCGAATCATCGTGAACTTGTCGTTCACCTCGGCTAATTTCGGCAGAATCTCAGTGAATTGCGTACCAGGCAGCTTGGTCTTAATTGGTTTGAACTGACTACGAACATTGTCAGGCACGTTTTCCTTTGGATCCCAAAGATCGATATGACTGGGACCACCCTGAAGGTAAACCATGATCACACTTTTCGCTTTGCCGAAGCCCTTTCCACCTTTTGGTGTTTTTTCACTGGCTGAGGCAGACTGCAAACGAAAGAGTGTGCCCAAGCTGATGCCGAGCAGGCCTGAACCGCCCACGCGAAGGACATCTCGACGACTGTATCCCAACTGACGATCGCACAGGTCTTTTCCAGCATGACCAGGAACAATAATCATCTTTAGCTCCGCTAGGCGATTAGTGATTGAAGAGGAACGCAGGACTGTTAATCAGGGCCCAGGCCAGATCCTGTGCCGCCGTCAGTCGAGGGTTGGATATCTGTGAAGTGCTCATTTGAGCGTCATGTCTGAGTTGCACGAGCCTGTTATCCAGCGGAACAGGCTTGCTGACTTCCGCCAGCAGATTCCGCAATTCATTTAGCTTAGGATCGACAGGAAGTGGCATCCGGGCTGCTGCCAGCATTTGCTGTTTCTTCTGCAGTTCAGGATCAGCATAACGGTAATACTTGAGCAGAGCATCCTTCTGCTTGGCGTTTTGATATTTAATCGGCTGTTCAAGAATCGTTCGATACTCGTCTACCAAGCCATTTATCACAGTTGCTTTCGGAGCTGTCGTTGCAGATAGTCTGAATCGACCCAGAGTATGATCGACCTGGTTGAACCTCTGCAGCAACTTGAAGGTAATGACCGTACCGCCTTCGTGAGCGATTGGCTCCTTGAGTTGAAAGATCACCCAATGTGAGATGCCTGTCTGAGGCACCACAGCCCAGCCTCGCTGATCATTGGTTTTACCATCTATTAGCTGGCTTGCTGCAAATTCACCCTGAGCAAAGTCAGCGGTAGCTGATGCGAAGTCCACCTTTTTCGACTTGGTTGGATCATTTCTGGGAGCAGCGGTCACTTCAAACTCTGATAAGACGAAATTGCCATTCGGTGCACGGCCTGGCCCTGTGCCTGGCAGTTTCTCATCCATTAACACTTCCAGCCGCAGTGCCGAAATGCCTTTAACATCGGTAGCAACAGTTACGGTATAGTCCGATTTTTTTAATTCGCCGGATGCCAGCAATGACAAGTCATCAAGCTTGTCCAGCCGTGATCCATTGGATGCTGTAAAGGTTGACGGGTTCAATCGGAACCAATCCGTCAAACTCGCTTTGGACTTCTGATGTTCTTCAGCCTTCCTGGCAAGAAGCACGTTTTCCATTCCTGCGATTTCGGCTTCCAGTCGCTTTACCGTTTCCAGTCGTTCTTTCTCTTTCCTTGCCAACTCCGGGGCGATGGCTTTTTCATGATTTTCGAGGTTGGATTTAGCTTTATTGATGGCATCCAGTCGTTCCTTTTCCTTGTTGGCAAAGACAGGCTTCCACCATTGCTCTCGTTCATTCAGTTCCTTCATCAGCAATGCATGATCCTTGTTGACTTCAGTAAATGTTGCTAGTGCTTTGTTCAACTCATCTGCAGAAGCAGGTCTGTTCAATATTCGCAAGAACAACTGATTGACCAGTGCTGCATTATCCTTTTCCTGCTGAACGAGTTTCACAATCGCGTTATTGGTATCGTTGATTGCATCCGCCACTGTCTGGCCATTCACCAGTGCCATAACCGGACCCAGTTGCAACCCGGAACTACGTTCACATTCACAGGCGCTTTCTCGTACCGGCCTGCCCAGTGCTGCCAGGAAGCCTGTTGGAAGTTCTACCCCTACATCGGGCAATGCAGCTGCACGAGTACCAGCAGGCACACCCGGGATATTAGTTACTGAACCAGTTACCTTGTAGACCGAGTCGTAGAGCACTTCGGCAGGTAGTCTTTTTGGCGTAGCATGTGAGAAATTCAATTTGTCATCTGCATTCCAGCGGTGACTGGATACTGAAAGTTGATACGTTCTGGATTTGGCAATCAGGGATATCATTGCCCGAACATTAAAGCCACTTTTAATAAATTCCTGAGTCAGAAAATCGAGCAACTCAGGATTGGATGGAGGATTGCCAGCACGGATGTCATCAAGTGGCTCAATCAGGCCAACGCCCATCAGGTATCCCCAGATGCGGTTGACATAACTTCTAGCAAAGTACTGATTATCTTTAGCTGTAATCCAATGTGCCAACTGGTCACGCCGTGAAGCAGGTGAGGTAGCCGATGTTGTTGCCTTGTAAGGAAATTGAGGCTGCGTTATCTGCTGTGTCCGTTCGTGCTTGATCTCACCGTTTGGCGTGTCTTCCACGATTTCATAAAAGGGCTTAGGTCTTTCTACATCGGTGCCACCAATGGTTCGATTGTTGCTGGCTGGATCAGTTTTCAATTGAACCTGAGCAAAGTAAGCTGCAGTCTGATAGTAGTTATCCTGTGTCCATCGTTCAAAGGGGTGATCGTGACACTTGTTGCAATTGAACCTTACCCCGAGGAACAAGTGCGTGGTGTTTTCCATCATGCTGGTAGAATCACGCAGAATTTTGTAATACGATGCTGCAGGATTATTCTTGTTTGAGCCCTTCGCGGTCAGAATTTTGCGCACGAATTGATCGTACGGAGTATTCTTGTCCACTTCTTCACGAATCCACTGACGAAACGATGCTGCTCCTTCCTGTGCAAGGAACTTGCGATTCACTTGAAGCAAATCAGCCCATTTGTTAGTCCAGTAGTCAATAAATTCTGTTGAACCAATCAGCTTATCAATCAACGCTTCTCGCTTGTTCTTGCTACCCGTGTTCTCGTTCAAGAAAGACTGGATTGCTTCTGGTGTCGGAGGCAAACCGGTAAGATCGAGATAAGCTCTACGAATGAATTCAAGATCGGTGCAAAGCTCCGAAGGCAGAATTTTCAACCGTTGCCATTTGGCAGCGACTAACTCATCGATTCGATTGTACGATGGTGGCTGTTTCCAGGTGAAGCTTGTTCGATCGCCCATTACTGTTAGTGTTGTAGCAGCATAGGCACCTTCAAAGCGAGCCAGGATGGGTGCTTCCCCTCGGCGTACTGCAGTTAATAAGGCAGCTTTATTGTGAGTAGCTACTTCAGTGTTGCCACTTTCTACAATCGCTTCCTGACTGACATCTTTCTGAGTTCCATCTGCATATCTGGCAATGATTCTGAACTGCTGCTTGTTGCCTTCCCGTTGAATGATCGGATTCCTGGGGAAGATTTCGATCTCCGCTACTCGAGGCGAATTGTGCTTGAGAATTGCGCCTTGGCCGATCCACTTCTTGATTATCTCATAATAAGCCTCTCCTGGTTTGGTGAGTTGACCTCCGACGTGTGGAACTGCGGCAGAGGCTTTCAGGAGCATCAAACTATTGTCGGGTGAAGCGACATTGGTTCGGCGGGAAGCTAATTCATCAGTAAATGCCCGAACATCGAAGATTGGATCGTATCCCCGCAAACTTAATTTGAATCCAGCCTTGCCGGCCTGCGCTCCATGGCATGTACCGGCATTACATCCCATTTTGGATAAGACTGGCATGACATCCTGAACGTAATCAATCGACTCGGTTTGATTCTGCTTGCATTCCACTTGAATATATCCACGCTGGTTGCCAAGCGCAAACTGGACTCTTGCCTGCCCTGCACCGGTTGATCGAATCAGGCCTGTTGGTTCGATAACCAGTAGATTTGAATCGGCCTTGTACTTGGCCTGTCTGGTAACATCAACAACATCAGTGCTGCCATCTTTTTGTCGTATGGTGCCGAAAATCAAAACCTGGGCATAGTCATAGGGCCCTTGTAATGCAATCGTCTGATCAACAGGACTCAGGCTGATCAATTCCGTGCCGGCTGGCAGTGCTTCCTGTTCGTTCTTTGATTGTGGTCGATCTGCACGAACTACGGTTTGTGTTGCATCCTGATTCACCTTGGGGGCAACTGGAACTGCCTTCAGGATTTTGCCAGTGGATGTCTCAACAATTCGCAGTAGCCCATCAGAACCAGCTGTTGCAACTTGCTCGCCATGCGGATGACACGCTACCGCGAACAATGCCGAGTTATCTATCTTCACCTGGGCTATCTGCTTCACACCTTCTTTGTGATAACTCTCCAGTTTTTTCTTTTCTTCCGCATTGCGGCCAAATACTTCCTTGGCCATGATCTTACGCAACTCTTCGGGGAGCTTGGTGTCGAATTCGTAGCCATATACTCCCAGTGTGCCTGACATATCCAGACTGCTGACAGCAGCAATCCGTTTCCCATCACGAGAAACAGCAAC
The DNA here is from genome assembly GCA_016795155.1 of Planctomycetia bacterium. Taxonomy (NCBI): domain Bacteria; kingdom Pseudomonadati; phylum Planctomycetota; class Planctomycetia; species Planctomycetia bacterium. The sequence goes on from JAEUIE010000006.1 coordinate 29,200, forward strand.
ACCATTAATCCGACCAGGTATGCCAGGCAATTCGCGAACGAGATTGGAATCATCACCAATTTTGCGTTCTACATCACGGAAGATGCGATAGACCTTGGGAATGCCATCCGAACCACCCACGACGATTTCATCTCGTGATGGATGGCTCGCAACGCTGTTAATGCCGCCGCGTAAAGCACCGGGAGTGATAGAGGTGATATTGTCGACGAACCGCTGAGTCGCCACTTCCGTGAGTTTGGAAGTCATATCCCTGCTGACAGAGACGAGATGAGTTCCCTTGGGATTGAAACTGGTATCGAGTGGCCAATCGCTATGTGAGCCCTGCTGAAGAACCTGTTTGCCAGTTTTAGCATCAATGGCCCGGACAGTATTATCAGAACAGCCGAACGCTATCTTGCTGCCGTCTGGCGACCAACTGATTCCATACAGCGTATCAAATCCGAAAGATGCTGATATCACAAGTTTTCTATCAGCCAGCTTCCAGACTTGTATTTCACCCATCCGTGCTGGCAACCCGCCGGCAGCAGCAAGATATTGACCATCTGGCGAAAACTTTACCGACTGGATGCGCTCCGACATGCCAATCAAACGCGCTTCCAACTGACTCATATCGGATCGGTAGAGAAGAATTTCGTGAAACCCGGCAATGGCAAGCCATTTACCATCTGGCGAGTAATCAATGGAAGTTACGACTGGCTGTCTTGAATACACCGGAGGGTGAGCCTGATCATAGAAACTGGCAACAGTTGCCGAATCGTTCTTCGCACCCTGAGCAATCCATTTCCTGATGAGTTCAATTTCTGAATCAGATAGTGGTGGTCGGCCATCTGGTGGCATGGCTGCTTTGCCTTCATGAGGTGTTATTTCCTCCACGAGGTAACTGGCTTCAGGCTTGCCTGGAACAATCGCTTTTTTGCCCGATTCGCCACCGGCCAGTAACTTCTCAAAGCTAGTCATTACATAATCAGACTTGGCTTTGGCAGGTTGATGACACCCCTGACAATGCGCCTGCAGTATCGGCTTGATTTGCTTTTCAAAACTAACCGCAACAGGTTGTGTTGTCTCTTGCGCAAGGGTTGAAACAACAATCAAGTCAAACCAGACAATCAACAGCAAGCCGCTGGAGAGAGTACGACACAACATTGAATCTTCCTGTGAACAATACTTCCATCAGGCAGGGTAAACCGGCAGTAGGTATAGTCTAACCTCTCTGAATCCTGCTGCAATCATAACTTCTGGGAAGTTTTCACAAAAAATATAATTATCGACTTACAACAGGGATTACTTTCCCATTAATGCAGCTTTCATTTTCTCCCACCGACTGGTACGTTCAGTCTCCAGCACTGAAATTCGCTTGCTGATCCATGTATGAGAGTGCTTCGAGTCTTCGACTGGAGATGTGGCAGGCTGAATGGCAGGCGGCTGAGGTTTCTGTTTGAATACTTTGGTTGCCGAAGGTTCCTTCTCTGTTTTATCATCCTTTATTGCAATTTCTGGAGCAGCAGGCAAAGTTGGTTGTGTCAAAGGTTGACTGACAACTGCTGCTGTTGCCAGACTCTGCTTCAGCTGCATGAGTTCCAGATTGATCCTGCCGAGTTCTGCCAGTTCTTCACGTATCATCTGCATCTGCTGCTTTTGCATTGTGCCCATGAACTCAGCCATCATTTCCATGTTCATGCGCATCTGATCATACATGTCTTTCTGCATTTGTTTCATCTGCGTCATCATTTGAGACAGCACATGCTCTTCAGGCATAGCGAGCCACGATTCGTGTTCAGACGCTGTCTCTGACAGATCAGTTTTCTTCCTGGCTACAGGAACTGATGCCAGCGCAGAGCGCTTTGCCTTGACCAGTGATGCCTGCGGCACTGCAACTCGAGATGATTCGATTGTCTTGATTGGAGTTGGCTTTTTAACTACTAAATCGGACTTTGGCTGAACGGTTTGAGGTATCACCACATCTGGCGTCGAGTCAATTGATTCAACGATCACGTTATTCGCAGGCAGTTCCAGTTCAGAAATGGTCGGCAACGAAGTTTCATCTGAATCATCTTCGTTGATTTCGTCATCGTATTCGTTCAGAAAAACGTGTGATGGTTCATCTTTGGAATTTGTTTCATGGTTAATATCGGTTTGCAGCATCTGGAACGCAATCAGATAGGGACCAACGCTGATCAAGTCATTATCGTTTAGTAGTGCTGTATGGCACATCTGCTGATTTACTTTCACACCTGTTCGACTGATGAGATCAATCAACCAGTAATTGCCATCAGATGTTCGTATCACGCTCGCATGAAATCTGGAGACATCTTCATCATCCAGTTCCAGGTTGCTGTACTTGCTGCGCCCAATAATGGTTACTTGGCTGGTGAGAGGTAATTCGACTGCGTCACCCACCATCAACAGTGCTTCTGCTCCTTCCTTGACGTTGTATCTGGCAAGAAAAGGGGCTGTATTGCGTCTTTCTTTTGCGGGAGGATGATCCTCGCCTACCTTCTGCTCCAGAGTAATGCGATAAGGACCGATCTGTATCCATTCGTCCTGATCAAGCCAGCCGTACAAACGCGGATGATCTTTCCAGAAGATACCAGTGCGACTTGCCTGATCAATGCAAAACAACCTGCCATCGAGTACCTGCAGGTATGCATGCTGTTTGGTAACCGATTCGTCATTTAAGACGATGTCGCATCCTGCATTTCTGCCAATGATCAGATAGGGTTTGGAAACAACAACTTTGTTGATCTTGCGAGTATTGAGATTGCAAACCTGCAAGGAAATGGGACGAATCTGCCCGCAACTGTCAGACAGGAGTTTATCGATAGCCTGCGTCATCATGGTGATTCATGCAATTTCGGTGGATATAAAAGGATAAACGAAAAAGTGCGATGAAATCAAGTGTTTCATCGCACCAAATAGCAAGTTCTGGCTGTTTTACCAATTAAGCAGTCATAATTGTCTTCCGACGACGCAGATAGTTGACACCAGTGAGACAGAAGATGCCGATTCCACTCAGAACGACACCAGCTGGGACTGGAACAATGTTTCCGCCACCTTCCTGATATTGCTCAGGATTAACCAAAACAATCTGATCTTGATTGCTGGAATTGGTTATTCCCAAAAAATACTTGAGTGGATTGGTTGTCGAAAATGTACTTACTGCAGTTAGTAACGCATTCACATTTGCAGCGACGAGAGTTCCGCCTGGATTAGCAATGGCAAAGCTTCCACCGGTACCATTCCATATATCTGCAACATTAGCTTCAAAAACAATATTCCAGATTGCAGCCTGTACTTCAGGTGCATCGTACAATCCACCCATCACAAATTGACTTGGATTGGCACCAATATAAGCAGCCAGTTTTTGCAAAGCTGCTGCCCTGACTGGTCCCATTCCACCCGGAACGGATGATTGTGGCAAAGAAGCAAGATTAGATGTTATCGTGTAATTATAAGAACCTCCAGAAGAGATATTCTCTCCAATTTCGATACAGAATGAATAAGCTTTGTCACCTGTCGCACCAAAAACAGCTGTTCCAACAGGTGAAAGGTTACTTACATGATTCCATGTAAATAAACCTGCACCACCATGAAATGAATTTCCCGCACCAGTGACACCATCCCACTGGCGTACACCATCAAATTGCAATCTCACATCTGCTGCATTCACCTGCGTGAATCCAACTAAAATAAGAGAGGCAATAACAAGCAAGCGTCGCATAGCAAACCCCCTGACGAATTTCCTGAACATGATGAATATTCAGATAAGAGGAACTTCTCCGTTCGGGCGATATGTCAATTTTTAAACTTTACCTCAGTCTTCGTCAAGCAATTTCCACAAAAATATTTGACATTCATCAATTGTGAACTATGAGTCAAGGCTTGATACTCTGAAACTGCTTGCTTATTTCCTGGTAGAGTTTACGGTCTGAGACTGACAAAGTCTCTGGATCAAGCTTGGAAGCGAGAACTTTTTTCCAATATCTTTCAGCCTCAAATCGATTACCCGACTTGTCCTGAATAAAGGCCATATGCAGCAAATGTGTTGCAGTTGGCGATTTATCAACCGCCTCCGAGATATCCTTGAGAGCTTCTCGTTGTTTATTGTTAATGCATAGAATCATTCCACGAGTGTCGAGAAGTGCCCCGTCAGGTCCTGCCTGTTCTATAGCCTTGTCGATCAATTGCATTGCTTCATCAAATGCATCAGGCTTCTCGCGGAGGTGCCAGGCCAAGTTGTTCAATGCAACTGGATTCTTCGGATTGATCTCGAGTACTTTTCTGTACAGTTTTTCAGCATGTGCAGGTTGGTTTTGCAAACTATGCAAATCTGCCAGTGCCAGTAGGACACCAATATCAGATTTTCCTGAATTCAAGGTTGCTGTCAGTTTTTGTTCTACACGGCCCATCTGTTCCTTGGTTGCTTTGCCTGTATTCAAGGCTGCAACACATGCCATAGCAACATTTCCAACTGGAAGCTTGTTCCAGTATTCTTCGCACAATGAAATGGCATCTGTAATTCGGCCCTGTCTTGCCCAATAGGCCACTTGAGCCAGTATTGCATTGTCATTTTTTCGAGATCCTTCCGTGACGTAACGTTTGATCATTTTCTCAGCTGCTTGAGGCTCTTTGACCTGCTCGAGCAGACCAGCTGCAGACATGTAGACGGAGGCATCTTTCTTCTCACCATAAATACGCTCAACCTCTTTTTCGAGGTATTCAACTGCTTCGCGATTCTTACTCTGTGCGAATAACAGTCGTGTCTTGGCTTCGAGCAACTCAGAAGGTTTGGTTGATTTTTCCTCCAATTGGGTCATTAATTCACTGGCTTTTTTCACATCATTATTTCGAATGAGCGCCATGATGTAATAGGCAAGGTATTGCGGAGCTTTACCTTCGTTTTCTTTCAGCATTTCATTCAGAATACTGTTTGCTTTATTCCAATCGCCTTCATCTTCGTAGAGATGAGCAAGCAGAATTGCTTCATTAGGTTTAGGCTTCAAGTTCGTAAACGATGATTCGAGATCTTTGATAATTTCCTTTCTTGAACCAGGTCTGGTAGCCTTGATCAGGGCACGCGTACGCAAATCTTCAGGCGAAATCGAGTTGGTCTTGAGATTGCCTTCAACAAGATCCAGTGCCTCTTTATACTGTGCATAATCTCCCTTAGCCGCCAGCGTCAAGGCGTAAGTTCGACGAGCCCAAGCCAAGGTAGTAGCATCGACTTTTGCTGATTCGATGTATTTCTTCAGAAGTGTTTCCGCTTTCACCATCTGCCCCTGACGGAAATAAAAACCTATCAGACTCTGGAACAGTGGCGCATCATTTGGACGACTTTCTACCAGTTTGACAAAGTAGCTTTCCGCTTTGTCGAATTCTTCGAGTGATTCGTAATAAGGAACTAATGCATAGTTGGCTTTCTCCTTCAATAGAGCTTCAGCACGTTTGAGTTCCTGAGCAGCTTCTGGTTTTCGGTCCATTCTTACCAGATATACCAGCCAGGTAGCCCAGGCATCCGGTTCATCCTGGGCCAGGGCGATGGCCTTCCTGAAAGACTCTTCAGCACCTTTTCGGTCTTGAGCCGCCCAGTGAACATTACCCAACCAAAGGTGGTCACGATAATCCTTGGAATCTGAACGAATCGCCTGCCTGGCCTGCGCCAGGACTTTTTCCATTTGCTTTGAATCCGCTTCACTGAGTGTCAGTTCAGCTTCCAGCTTGCTGAAAGCCGAAGTACCTGATGATTGACTCATTGCCTGTGCGAGAATCTGTCTGGCTTCATTTGGCCGTCTTCGAGCGGTCAACAGCTGAACTGTGCGTTTGATGATTTCCGGATTGCGTTCGCCTAATTCCACTGCAAGTTTGTACTGATCGATGGCCTGATCAATCTGCCCTGTCAGTTCCAGCAATCGCCCCTGAACATAGGCAGTTTTAAACCAGCCTGGACGACTTGAATTCAGTTTTTTAACAAGATCATCCGTGTCTACCAGTTGACTTCGATCGCCGTTCTGGAGTTTCTCAAACATTCGGTTTAAACTGCTCAATTTCCATCGAAACCCTTCTTCTCCTTCGACTTCGCGCATCGACTTAAGTAATCGTTTGGCTTCATCCTCGTTTTTCTCCAAGTTGGCTATTTCGATCAATCTCTCAAGTGAAGCAAGATGCAATGGATCGAGCTTGTTACATGTTTCCAGCAATCGTTTAGCATCTTTGTAAAGTCCCATTGAGATATAGAAATCTGCAAGTCCGGATAGAAGCGTTACTTTTTGAGGCATACTGAATGCATCGGTATTGCTTTCACAACGGCCCAGGATAGACAACGCATCTGCTCGTGATTTGGAAAGAGCTGTTGCCGCACGTGCAAGTCGCAATTCTACTGCATCACCAACTGCCTTTTCCGCTTCTGACAATACTGCTTCAATCGCACGAGATTGAGACTCTGCTTCCTGACCAGCTTTTCTTCTTGCCAGATTCATTTTAGTCAGCCAATAAATCACCTCTTTGGGCTGACTGGAAATGGCATTATCAACGGCTGATTCCAGTTCACTGATCTTTCCCATATTAGCTAGTAACTGAAATTGCAGAAGGCGGTAATCACGGGTCGCCTTGACTTCAGCCGAGCATTGTTCAAGCTCATTCTCAATGGACGTCCATTTTCTCTGATCAGCAGGTTTTCTGGATTCCATAATGATCAACTGCCGAACATAACCCAGACGTGCAACAGGAAAGTCTTTGACAAACCTTTGATAAATGGCTTCCGCTTCTTTATTCTTACCCAGGGCAGCCAAGCAATCAGCTTTACCGAGTTGTGCTTCACGGATACTTGCATCCTGTCTGATAATGCGTTCGTAAGCAGCCAACTGCCGTTCAGGATTGCCTAACTGTTGATAAAGAGAAGCGAGAAAAAAGTCTGATTCTATTGCAAGTTTGGGTTCATTACTCAAACCATCCTTGATACGTTCTAATATCGATACTGCTTCCCCAGGTTTGCCATCATTTTTCAGTATGCGCGACTGCAAGTATTCGATAACAGGTGTTTTACCAAATTTATTACGCAAGCTATCTACAAGTTTAACGGCTTCTGTTTGATCACCAGCATCAAGCAAAAGTTTAGCCACATACCACTGATGTTTTAGATTTTCACCAACGAGGGGAATAGCTAGCTTGATGGTACTTAACGCTGCTTCGCGCCCTTTTTTGCCATCTTGAAATTCCAGTTGTGCCTTCAAGATTAGAAATCGAACATCAGTGGGAAATTGCTGAATCCCTTTATTGATCAGTGCCAAGGCATCTTCCTGATTCTTTTTCCTTACCTTCTGATCAGTGGAATTATCAGCCATAAGAAGTTCGGCTGAACTCAAAAGAATTTGCGCCTGACTTTTTTCATCAACAGGTTTCTGTTGTGCGATTGCTAATTCCTGAGACGCTTCCTGGTTGCGTCCCATTTCTCTCAAATATGTACTATGAATCAGTCGTACTTCAGCTGAGTCAGGGTTATACTGCACCATCTTGGAAAGTACTTGATTCAACTTGCCCTGTTCTTTTCGCTCAAGGTAGTATCTGGCAATTTCTTTGAATGCATCAATATTGGCTCGATCCTTCTCGATTATTCCTTCGCATACCTTGATCGCAAGGTCCGGATCGCGGAGACCAAATTTAACTTTGGCTAATGATTCCCAATATGGAACTTGTTGAGACTCCATTTTCTGCAATTGCTTTTCCAATGGTTCGTTGGTTAATCTCAACAAGTGCTTTTCCAAATGCTCTTCGGCATCTTTAAATCGCTGGAGCTCAATGGCGCGTTTCGCTGCCCGGAAATGAAGTTCATCGGGCACCTGCCTGGCATCTGCAGTATTATCTGAAGCGACATATTGTCTTATTGCCTTTTCGAGCGTCAGATAGGCTCGCGTTTTCTCTGCATAATTATTGGCAGTACTATCCACCAGAATCGCGTAGCGATCCATATTCTTGCGATCGTTCGGCGTCATCAGGATATAGCGTTCAAGGTACTGCCTGGCATTAGCCAGGTCTTTTGTTGCTTCCGCTTCATCTGCCTTCTGCAGAAAAAATTTAACCTGGCTTTTCACCTGATATTGTTGCAGGAAATACAGCCCGGCTCCGGTAATGCCAACGACCAGCAGCACAATCAGCAGTACCTTAACATTCAGCTTGCGGTTCATGGTGATGACTCCTTTATGGAATCACTCTGGCAATAGGCGGACCTATCCATCGAGTGAGCCAGAGCGGCAATTTCTTCCAGGTGTTGATCAGCAATCGAAATCTGGGGTTATCGGGCCGTAAGTCTGAAGTCGAACCTCCTCGCAGATAATACTGCCAGGCTGCAGCTTCAGCTTGAGCGCCCCATTGTTTCTTGAACTGGTAAGTTGGACTATCAGGCGAACTTCTACCAAAATCAAACACTCGCTGTTTTCGTTCGACTGCGCGTTTGAGCATATTCCAGTACATAAGCATGTTGGCACAGGTTGAATTATACTCACGCAGTGATGACGCACTGGGAACTTCAGTCACCCCATGACCGTGAAGCAGTAATCCGGAAGCAACAGGATTCATTCCCTTGTACACGGTACACAGTTCAGCTGCATCTGGAAAAGTTGAAAGAATGCGGCTGAACATCTTCCGACTGAATACCGGCGTTCCAAGATCACGCATGTTCGTCGAGAAAACCTGATAAAAGGCAGGCAGTTCTTCCAAGGCACCCCAACGCACTGTTAATTCATTTTTCTCAGCCTTGCGAATCTGATTCCGTACTTTCGGATTAAATGCTTTCCAGAGTGTTTCAGTTTCAGCCGGTAAACTTAATCGCATATGCACTTTTTGAGTCGCAGGTTGTGTCAGGTCCGTTACATCTACCAGTTCTTCATTTCGTAGTTCGAGAGATTTGACCCTGAGTCGATCCGCAAGTTCCATGGCTTGCTGAACCAGTAGTTGCTGCAATTCAGGAATTCTTGTCAACACACCAGCAGTGTTGACATACGGAAGACTTACCAGCCTGTTGCCAAATAACCAGCTTTTCATCAACACTAAAGGCAAAAAGCCAACTATCTCCTGCTGTATGGTCGCAGTCAGTAGAAAGACTCGATGCTTCATTGCATCACGAAAAATCAATAACCAGCGTGGATCGCGTGTTAACGAAGAAGTTTGAGACGCAACAAGTAGTTGATTGACTGCATCTAAACGAACATCGAGTTCAGGGCCTTCTATCAGGCTGACCTGGGGCAACTGGCAACCCATTTCTATTCGATGGTGAAGAGCGCTCATGTTTACAAGTTGTTTTGAAGATGCCAGTTCCACTGTTGTGTCAGCCCGTCCGTAAGCGATATCTGCGGTTGCCAGCGAAGATGCCTGCCTGCTTTGCTGCAATCAGCAAAGGTATGCCGTTGGTCGCCAGGTCGTTCTGGGCGTATGACAATTTCAGGATCGATTCCTGTAATACCTTTCAATTTCTGAATGATGTCCCACACATTCGCCATCTCCATCCCACCTATATTAAACACTTCATGAACGGGTGCATCAACTGCTGCGATAGTGGCTGCTACACAATCTGATACAAATGTGTTGCCTCTGACCTGAAGACCATCACCGTAAATATGAACTGCCTGCTTACGAGAAAAGGCTTCGATAAATCGCTGATAACCCATATCAGGTCGTTGTCGCGGACCGTAAACCGAAAAATATCGAAGAATGACAATGGGTAATTTCCATGCTTCTGCAAACGACCAGCACAGGTTTTCCGCTGCCAGTTTTGTGACACCATATGGCGAAATGGGCCGCGTAGCTAACATCTCATCACCTGAAGCAAACTTGCCATAGACAGATGAAGTGGAAACGTGAATGAATCGATGCAGCTTCGGACAACTTTTTCTGACAGCTTCCAGTAATTGCCTGGTGGCAAGGGCATTGCATGTCCAGTAATTCTCAAAATCAACCCAGCTTTGAGTTAGACCTGGCATGGCTGCCAGATGGAAAATCACTTCAACATTCTTCACCAGGTGGTCTAACTGGTCTGTCCGAAGATCCAGTTCATTAAATTGGTAATCTGCATGTCGTTTGCATACGCTCAAATTTCTTTCTTTGATACGTCGATCATAATAGGGATTAAAGGAATCTATCCCTGTCACGTGATGACCGAGTGCAAGTAATCGCTCAGACAAGTGTGATCCAATGAAGCCGGCAGCACCGGTAACCAGACAATTCATGAACAGGCTCCTGCTAGACGAGGTGCATTTGCCTGCATACTGTCGTACACATCCACCAGCCTAGACATCCGATTGCTGAAGCTGAAACGGGATTCAACCGTAACTCGACCGTTCCTGCTGAATCGCTCCCTGCGTTCTGCATCGTGGTAGAGTATGCGTAAACCATCAGTCAGAGCATCTGTCGATCCAGGATCGATGATGTAGCCATTCACATCGTGTTCCATTAACTTTGGAATGCCAGCGACACGGGTAGAGAGCACTGGCACTCCCAATGCCATCGCTTCCAACACCACATTTGGAAGACCTTCTCGCATGCTGCTTAAAACAAAAAGATCCATGGCTTCGTAGAAGGGTCGAAGGTCAGATTGAAAACCCATCAATTGAATCTGGCCGCCGTAACCACTTTCATCAATTTTTCTCTGAAGCAAAGACTCTTCTTTGCCTTCACCGAAAATCATCAATTGTAAAGGCAGTTTCTGATCGATCAGCGATTTGACACTTTCAATCAGCAAGTCGAAACCCTTTTCTGACGAAAGCCTACCTACTGCACCGATTAGAAATCTATCCTGTTCTATCCCTAATTCTGTTTTTGCCTGTGAAGTATATTTGAATCTCTGATACTCTGATAAATCAATTCCATTCCTCAACAGGATGCACCGGCTGCGAGGCACACCGGATTGACGGCAAATCTGAAAAAGATCATCCGATACGCAGAAGACCTTTTCATAAAAGCGAAGTGTACACCGATCAATGAGATAATATAACGGTGTGCGTTGCGTTTGCTCGACCCATCCATGAACCGTGGTTACCAATCGCATAGGCCAGAATGGGTAAACCAATAAGCCCAATAAGTTCGTTTTATAATCGTGACCATGCCAAATGGTCACGTTTCTCTCTCGGCACAATTTCAAAGTTTGAGAAATAACCTTGTAATCCAACGGCCCATGATCTGGGATCGAAATGAGTTCAACTCCCTTGGCGTGAGCTTTTTCTCTCAGCTTGGGAAAACCCACATCATCTGGATGATGCAGATAGACGCAGAGCATCTCATAACCCCGCTCTGCCAGATATCGAGGCGAGTTTATGATTGTCTTATCTGGTCCACCACCAGAACCTTTTATCACCCGCAGATCAAGAACTACAGTCATAACATTCAATTCGAGGCTGAACTTTGTGAGCTAGGCGAGACACTATTCTTATCGTGAGAGAGCCAGTGTGCAAACAATTCTGCCTTAGATTTCCAAGATTCATGCGACAGACGAACTCGCGCTTTTTTTTGTTGATCAGATATGCCTTTCTGGATTCTCCATTTTACCTTCTCAACGAACTCATCTTGTGATCGAGCAATATCTAAACAATCTTGCCACTCCAGATTCGCTGGCAAATTACTGGCAACTACTGGCTTTCCAGTCGCCAGATACTCTTTCAGTTTCAAAGGCTGCATCGCTCGAGTGACTGGTAAATCAGCATACGGCATCATCAACACTGCTGCCTCGTTCGCGAGTATTGGTAATTGAGACAACTTGAGGGATCCGACACTGTAAACATTCTTCAATGCTTGAAGCTTGGAGTCAGGCTCGTCTGCTGGACCAGCGAGTATAATCGATCCGGTTTGGAGACTACAGGACAGGTGCTGCACATATTCTACATCCATCCGTCGATCAACAACTCCCCAGAAAACTACCCAGGGTTTTTCAAAGCTAAACAATTTCATCACAGTCTGATCAGTTTTGGTGTACGTCCAGAAATCCAAATCCACGCCATGCGTTAATAATTTTGATGGATAGCCAAGTGCAAGTAATCGCTGTTGCAGATGCTCGGAAGCTGAGATGATGGTATCCGCCAGCGGCAACATCTCAGTTTCCATGGCTCCAAGCGTGGTACCATCCAATCCAGGCCAGACACTGAAATCGTCAACGCAATAGTAAGCAAATGACTGCCTCGGCAATTCTTTAATTATGTCAGCAACTATCGGTATCGTGCTGACTACAATTGATGGCGTTGACAGTCTTTGAATCACTGGCATCAATTGACGAAAAAGCAGTTTACAGTTCAGTTTCCGTTGCCAGGCGTTGGAGAATCCAGGCCACATGCGTGGATTCAGGACAGTTAAATTTGGATGAAGCTCACTTGCTTCTCGATTCTTATTGCTCCACTGTCTCAGTTTTCCCCATGCACGTTTGACAGTTGCCAGATTCAATCTGGGTGGACGTGTGCCTATCGTGTTTACCCAGATAACTTTTCTGGTTGGTAGAAGTTCCCGAATCAGGTACTGGCAACTTGAAGGATGACGCCCCCAATCATCAGAAAATATGAGTAATGGTTCATCCATGTTGATCAAAATCAGCGAGGACTGTTTCTTGTAATTTCCTGTAATGCTTCCATACACCGATTGATTTCTTCCACTGTGTTATACAAGCCAAATGAGATTCGCAAGCTTGGAGGAATACTCAGCGAATCATGAAACGGCTGGGTACAGTGAAACCCAGATCGAATACAAATACCATACCTGTCACTCAGTGTTCTTGCTACGACGTGAGAGGATTCTGATCTGAGGAAAAAACTGATTACTCCAGCAGGTGTATGCGAACTGTCGCGTACTATGAGTTGGCACTTCTTGATTTCACCTAGCCTTTGCAAAGCGTATTGCGTAAGTTCCTTTTCATATTTCTCGACAACATCCATGCCCAAGTTTTGCAGATAGTCTATGGCTGCTCCAAGTCCAATGGCAGATTCAATAGCTGGTGTGCCTGCTTCAAAACACCATGGTGGTTTTCTTAGTTCTAATCGTTCGTCAAAAACTTTCTCAACGGTGCCACCTCCAAGATTCTGAATCTGAAGTCGATGTAGATGTTCAGATTTTCCGTAGAGAATGCCGATACCCGACGGCCCGTACATTTTGTGCCCGCTGCATACGAGAAAATCACAATCGAGTTCAGAAACATCTATAGAGATTCTGCCTGCAGACTGTGCTGCATCCACCACGAGCACTGCACCATATTGATGAACCAGTTGTGCAACTTTTTTAACATTGGTTTGCAATCCAGTAACATTGTTGACATGTGATATGGAAACCAGTGAGACATCACCCTTTTTCAATTCCTGACTGAGTAATTCCAGATACTGAGATTCATTGAACAGTGGATCAATCTGTCTAAAAGCTGATTTTCGCCAGGGTAATAGGTTGGAATGGTGCTCACTGATTGAAACGATAGATACTCCGTTCCTCGGGTATCCACTGGCAATCAAATTAATTCCTTCGGTGGCGTTTCGGAGAAACACCACTTCATGTTCCATTGCTCCGAAAAAGCTGGCGACTTTGCGTCGAGACTGTTCATAGAGTTCTGTTGTGATATCGCCTAATTCATACACAGAACGATGTACATTGGTGCTGTGATTGGTTAAGGCATGAGTAACGGCATGAATTACAGCTTTGGGTTTTAGCGTTGTCGCTGCACTGTCCAGATAAATCCATGGCTCAGCATTGGCATGCATTTGAAGGAGAAACGGAAAATCATCAGTTGCTGGAAGTGAGTTGTTCATGCTGTGAACATTAACTTTGAACGATTGGCGAATGGGCGATGCATCAGATATTTTCCACTCGATTCTGGGACAATATAGGGGATAAATCTACTTTTCAATCTCTTGAGTCGTTTGCCAAGTAGTTTACGAAAACGATGTTCCCATGCATCGAGATCAGGTTTATGCTCAGAGCCTGGCATTGCAACGATGTAGGCCTCAAAGCAGCCTGATGAAACCTCGTCAACTCGACCATTGGCAATGGCCATATCTTCAAACATACAATCTGCGATTTGACTGGCAGTTATAAGCTGATTATCACTTATCAAACATTCTTGCAGTCGACCCTGGATATGCAGTCTAGGGGATTTTCTGCCACAAGGGCAAGCATCGTATTCAAGCTTGCCGACATCCCCAACCTGATAATTGATCAGTGGCATCACGGTATTCGATAAATCAGTCAGCAACAACAATCCATTTGATTCATGTGGCACAACCTGTTCGACTCTTGCAAGAAAAAGATCATCAAAAACATGCATACCCTCACTTTGACCACAGGAGGCTGCTATTATTCCCAGTTCACTGGTTCCATAAACATTGCGGAATGCTGCACGAAAACCGGTCTCTACCCTATTGATCATTTTTGGAGATGCCAGACCACCATAGGGAATGATGCACTGAATAGACGGGAATCGCATGCATAACTGTTTGGCTCGATCAGCTAACCACATAAGGTAAAGCGGATATGCCCGAAGAATGCGTGGGCCAATTCGGGCAATCACATCCAGATGATGATCCAGTGTTCTGAGAAATGCAGAGTCTATCCCCGGTTCGATCGGAGCAAGAGTTTGTTTTCGTAATACCCACTGTCTTTCAATGACGCCGCGTAGATTAATTAGACCTTGTTGATTGAAGAGACTGTTATTCCTAATCGACTGCTTGAGAAATTCCTTAAATGTCACTGGGGCTCGATCCGCGATACCACACACAACATTGCACGCATTGGGAGGTATTTCTATTGTTTCAACTGCAATGGATGCGCCGTTAGCGATAATCAAGGCATGGAATTCACAGGACCGCCTGTAGTCCCTTTTCTGAAAATCTGAGATCACTGATAATCGATCTGTTGTGCCCGACGTTGATAAATATCTCCAGTCTGATTTGGGGGATGATGAACAAATTCCTGACGGGTAATGTAACCGTATTTCTGATTTGGTTAATGGGATTAGATAGTCAAGCTCTTCAATTGCAACGTTATGGTTCTTAAATCTAGTTCGATACACCTCAGTATTCCTCGCTGAATGGCATAACAGTTGCCATTTTCGCTGCTGGTTTCGCAGCCTGGATTCGGAACTGGCGAATTGATGCTGAATGGATCTCCGAAGGTAACTGGAGCAGTTTGAACCGGACAATACGTCCAACGCTGCGAATGACAGACTCTGGATCAATTGATCTGTAATCATATTGCTTCAGAATTCATAACGTAAAGCAGGACATTACACATTTGACGATACCGACTATGAGCAGCAGCGAATTTTGGCAGACCATTGGACTCAATGTTGAAGCTAATGATCCTTCGAAAAGGAAGAATGAACCTCTAACCTGTGGAATACCAATCCCTCGTGGAACGCTCTTTGATCCCCAAAGCCTGAAACTGGTTCAACGAGAAGTTCAGATTCCATTACAAACCACCATTCTTGATACTTGGCAAGATGGGTCAATTCGTTGGTTATTGCTCGATTGGCAGGCAACATATCAGGGTAATTCCACGTTTCAGATCAAGAGGCACACATCTCAATCCCAATTAGCCATTCAGGGCATTGTAACTTCTCAAAGTAATAATCAACTTCGAGTTGATACTGGCAACGGTGTCTTTACTCTCAATTCAATTCGCGGCAATCCTATTCTCACCTACATAAAGAATAATAGTCCGCAGCAACATCCTGTGATTGGCAATCTTTCGGTTCTAGATGAGCAACGCCAACTTTATCATCCTATCATTAGTCAGATAGAGATTGAATTATCGGGATTACTTCGCACTGTCTGCAGCTTTCGAGGACATCTAGTAGATAGTGAGAACAGAGTACTATGTGACCTAACTCTTCGATTTCACTTTTATGCTGGATCGAGCACGACTCGTACAGAAATTACTCTGACAAATTCTCGCAAAGCGGAACACCCCGGTGGGCTCTGGGATCTGGGTAATGGCGGATCGATTTATCTACGCGATGCATCGTTACAGATTTCAATATCCAGCAATTCGGGTCAGTGGAATGGATCTATCTCGCCAGAGCACGGCCAAACTCAGCATTTCACTTCGCATATGGAACTTTATCAGGAATCAAGCGGAGGAGAAAACTGGAACAGTAGTAACCATGTAAATCGATTTGGCGAAGTACCACTGCGATTTCGAGGTTATCAATTAAAATACGACAAGATTTCAACCCAGGGGTTGCGGGCGACACCAAGTCTGGTAATGCATCATGAAGAGAAATCGCTTGGACTGACAGTTCCTGAATTCTGGCAGAGGTTTCCACAAGCTGTGGAAGCAAAGCCAGGGGAATTGACTTACAGGTTTATTCCCAGGCAAACTGCCGATGTTCTTGAGCTACAGGGTGGGGAACAGATAACTCACTGTTGTTATCTTGCATTCGATCGCGATACCGTTACAGAAACTCATCTCGATTGGTGCAGATCACCAGGTCACGCTGCTGCTACTCCTGAATGGTATGCAAGTTGTCAGGTGGTACCCTGCTTAACCCCGCGGAAGGATGACCCACATACTGAATATCTAACTCTTGTCGATGCGGCGCTGGATGGACCCGATACACTTCAAACTAAACGAGAAGCTATTGATGAATATGGCTGGAGGCACTTTGGTGATATCTATGGTGATCACGAAGCAGTGTTTCACCAGGGACCTGCTCCCCTGATTTCACATTACAACAATCAGTACGATGCGGTGGCGGGTTTAGGATATCAGTACCTGCGTTCTACAGACTCTCGCTGGTTACATGAGATGAAATATCTTGTCAGGCACGTCATTGACATCGATATCTATCACACCGATCAGGATAAATCAGCTTACAACCATGGCCTTTTCTGGCACACGTTTCACTATGTCGATGCTCATACCGGAACACATCGAAGCTACCCTAAAGATGCCCGAGTACCGCCTCATGGCAACCCTGTTCCTGGTGGTGGGCCTGCTAATGAACAGAATTATGCTGCAGGTTTGATGCTTCATTTTTTCCTGACTGGCGACCAAGCTTCCCGCCGTGCAGCGCTGGGTCTGGCTCAGTGGGTGATCGATATGGATGATGGTAACAAAACTGTCTTTCGCTGGCTCAGCAGAGCCGATACCGGATTGGCGAGCAAAAGTAGAACACCTGAGTATCACGGACCGGGTCGCGGTGCTGCTAACAGCATTTCAGTACTCCTGGATGGACATCGACTTTCACGTTCACAGAACTTTCTTGATAAAGCCGAACAGCTTATTCGTCGGTGTATTCATCCAGAAGATACAATTGAAAAACATCAACTTCTGGATGCTGAGAACCGCTGGTTCTACACCATGTTTTTGCAATCTTTAGGGAAATACCTGGCGTATAAGCAGGAACTGAATCAGATTGACAAGATGTATGCTTACGCACGCGCTAGCTTACTCCACTATGTTCGCTGGATGGTTCTGCACGAATATCCATACCTTGAGAAGCCTGAAATTCTTGAATATCCAACAGAAACCTGGGCTGCCCAAGACATGAGAAAATGCGAGATATTCAATCTTGCTTCTCTATATTGCAGTGATGAAAAGGAAGCAGAACTGTTCAGAAGTAAGGCTGACTTTTTCTTTCGCTATTCCACTTCAACATTACTGGCGATGCCCACTCGAACCCTCTGTCGACCTGTTGTTCTGATGCTGAATTTTGGTTTTTCACATAACTGGTACAGAATGAATACTACTATTAAAGCTCCCGAACCTTCAGGAAATCATGCTTTTGGAAACCCCTTGCGTTTTGTTCCACAGAAGGTTATTGCCCTGAAACGAGCAAAATTGATAGTAGCTACTGTTGGATTCACTTTCCTCATTTTGATTGCAATGGTTATTTATTGGCTGTTTCGATGTTGAATGCGATGCTGAACTACTCTTGCAGGCACCCCCACTGAAATAACGTTATCGGGGACTGCTTTGGTCACCACAGCACCTGCTCCTACCACTGAATTGCGCCCTACATCAGCCATGACAATGGCAGCACTTCCTATCCATGATCTTTCACCGATGGTAACCAACGTCAGAACACCTTGCTGTTCACGGATGGGTTTACTTACATCGCTGAATCCATGCGTTTGTGCACCGCTCGTGATGTGAACTCCTGATCCAATCAACACATCCTTTTGAAGATGTACTAAGCCCAGAAAACAGCCCGGACCGACATAGACATTTTCATCGATGCGGGCATTAGTTTTGGAAAACACTGTGCCGAATGAGATGGTCGCAGTTGGGTGACATGCCTGTATGGTCCATGATAAAAATGCGTTTCTTAAATATTGACCAAATATTCCCGGCAATAAGCTCAACCATTCACTTGATCCTTGTAAACATCTGTCTCTGCCCAGCAGCGGTACCCAGAGCCAATGCCACAACAATACTGGAAATATGATAATGTGTGCGATAGCTCTCGAGACCAGCTTTGTAATGTTCCGCATTTTATTTGTTAGCTTCCTTACTTCATGCCAATTGTGCCTGCATGCTCGCAGTTAGGCCATGCGTGGATAGTTGTCGATACAGTTGATAGTAACGATCAATAGTTCCACTTAATGAGTAATGCTTCTGGACACGGTTTTTACCTGCCTGCCCCATGGTAAGTGCAAGATCAGGTTGATGAAGCAGCTTTTTTAATGCTGAGGCAATAGCCTGCACGTCTTGACGGGGTGTAAGGAATCCTTCGATGCCATCTCTGACCATCTCAGGGTTACCACCTACATCAGTAATCACAACAGGTAAACCGGAAGCCATGGCTTCAAGTACTGTCAATGATGCGGCTTCACATAATGATGTCAGTGAAAAAATATCTACAGCTTGAAGAATTTCTGCGACATCGGATCGTATTCCCAGGAATTGAACGCGATCACTGATCTTTAATTCTGAACAAAGTTGCGTTAACGATTCTCGCAACTCACCATCCCCGATCAGGAGCAATTCAACATCTGAAATGTCATCTGCTAAATTAGCAAATGACTTGATCAGTGTGAAATGATCTTTTACAGGATGAAACCGGGCAACACAGGCAATATACCGTTTTTCAGGCGCGAGACCTAACTTGAGTTTGCTTGCGTATTTATTAACTGATGATTGGTATCTTTGAAAATCTATACCATTTTCAATCACATCTACTGGTTTGCATGAAAAGCCGTCCTTGACAGCCAGCGCATTTGCACTGAAGCCACAACAGGCGTTAATGACATCAGCGTATCTGGATAGAATCATTCGGTTCACATTTCGCCTGACTGCACCAACATGATCTGGATAGTGCCTGCCATGCTCTGTGAATATTAATCGATAATCGGTATTGTTGAAGATTCGACTTAATGCTGCATAAAAGAACGGTGTGTACTGATGCGCATGCATGACATCAATATTCTCTGCTTTGGAAGCATCTGCAAGTCGTTTACTCAAACTCCAATCACGCCCTGGTTTTCGGTGTAGACAGATTACTGTTGTACCTTCTCTTCGCAGTTGTTCCCCAATCGCTCCAATGGCATCAAGACAAAAAACTGTGGCATTAATCTCCCTTCGTAATCTTCTAATCGTCTCGGCGACTAAAACTTCAGCACCAGCGACCTGCATGACATGAAGAACAAAACCTACTTTGATTTGTCTGTTACTTAAGGTCATTTGAATATCAATGCTGTTCACACTGTGATTGTTCATCAATTGCCTGACCTGCCTGACCAGCATCAGTGAATGAGTTAGTTGCCTGGCAAATTGACCAGATTTGTGCTGCTAAAAGAAAAAGGATGTAAGGTAATTCAAAATTCTCCAATGATAAGAATGTGGCTCCAATGGCGAAAAGGACTAAGGCTCCTTCGCACCCGTTAACGATTATTCTGGCACGCCTGGCATCGTAGTCATCCCGTTTTCCAAGCGCTTTACGTACTCGTCGGCAACAAAGATACATCCCGACATAACATACTAAGTACAGTCCTAGTGCAACATATCCACTGTCAGCAGCTGTCTGAAGCCATTGCGAATGAATGGTTCGACCCTCCATATCAGCACCGTATGCATAGGTATAAAGATTTGAATTACGAATACCAAAACCAACAATGGGCGATTCAGTCGCCATCTGTATTGCAATTGACCAACTCTTCCTTCTGCTATTAGCGCTTTCATCAATATCATGTTGCTGTATTGAAAAAAAACGTTCCTGAATTTCCTTACCAGCTAGAAAAGGCATAATTGCCGCAATCCCAAGCAGAATGATGGCCAATTGCTTTTTACTTCTGCATCGCATGTAAAACAATGGAATGCATAGTACGGTAGCGAGCATTGCCCCTCTGGAATAAGATGTCAGCACTGCATGAATAATAACGGGAATGAACAACAAGAACCCCCATCGTACCCAGTGTCTTATCCCATCCCATGCATACAGGCAGAGCGGAACTCCCATGGCCAGCATCAATGCAGCGCCGTTATTATCCAGCCCACCGTATCCTCGACGATAAACATATAAGTAACCTAACGATAAGTAAATTTCGTTTACTTCATAAGCAATGTAACACAATGTTATTGTAATCGATAAATAGATAAACCATACATGCTGTAAATATGCTATTGCATATCGTGCAACAATAAACATGGTAAACATCTTCAGGTATTCAATGAAAAACGGATATGAAACTTCTGGATGCCTCGCGGTAAAGTACGTCAAGCTGATCCACGTTGCAAAGGCAAAAACCGAATAGTGTCCTATATTGTTCGATAGCTTGTTCTCATCACCATCAAAATCAAGAATGCCTATTCGCCAGGCGATAGTGGCTAAGATGGCACAGAGTGAAACATAAAAAGACCAGGCCACCAACGGCAATGACCATTGCCAGATAAATTGCGGCCTGAGAACTGCATACAAATAATAAATCAACACACCCTGATAAGGGTGTGAGAAAAAACTTCCCAAAGTCCCAATTGCCATGGTTGGGACCATGAAAAACATCTGCTTCATGCTGACTTACGCATCCTGATCGATTCTTCGATCCCCTGCACTGCTTTGCTTGCAACTGCATCCCACGTGTGTTCCTGCTTCACCCAACGACGCGCTTCCTGTCCCAAATGGTTACGTTCAGCTGAACTATTCCATAACGACTGAATGACCTGCAACCATTCTTGCGGCGTTGATGCAATACGTACGGAAGATCCTGTACTCAATCCTTCCGTTGTTCGAGGCGTACAGACGATTGCCTTCCCCATCGCACTGGCTTCCAGCAATTTATTCTTAATGCCACCCCCGCTGACAAAAGGCAACACTACCAGTTCATGTTTTGCGATCTCTTCACGTAGATCAGGCAGATCGGCTTTTAACTCAATTCCCTGTGCAGCAATTACCAGTCGCTTAACAGGATCAGTTGGCATGAAACCATAGATAGTAAAGTTCGCATCTTTGACTGCCTGCCTGACTGCAGGCCAGATTTTTTGACAAAACCATTCCAATGCCTGAATGTTCGGCCCGAAATC
This sequence comes from Planctomycetia bacterium, assembly GCA_016795155.1. Taxonomy (NCBI): domain Bacteria; kingdom Pseudomonadati; phylum Planctomycetota; class Planctomycetia; species Planctomycetia bacterium. Next base: position 50,665 of record JAEUIE010000006.1, read on the forward strand.
CAGTCTGCCCCAGAAGGTACACGAGCGTGGCTGTTGTGGAACATCCATTGGCTTGAAATGATCCGTATCCACACCGTTGGGCAGCACATCAACCGCTTTGATTTTTGCAATGCGATGAATGGCCTTCTCATCAGCCTGTGAAACCATCCAGGCACGATCAAGGAATGGTGCATATGCACGTTCATACAATCCTTTCACCAGTGCCTGCTTGAGTTCTCCCCAGGTGGAGGGACGTAACCATTTCACTTGCGAGAGATGATGCCAAACCCACTCATCACCGGCATACCAGATTCGCAATGCCTGATCCACAGCTCCCAAATAAGGCAATACATTTAACCCGACGACCACCACTGCATCCGTCTGAAACTCTTTCGCAATCTCACCAATGCGAACAATGTTCTTCTTTTCAATCCCCCAGTAGTTGCGGAATTTCTCCTGCGATGCATTCAACAGCAGTGGAGAATCTTTGGTCAATTGCTCCTTGTTGAGACACCATGTTTCAGCTAAGCCACATCCTGCAATTGCCTGCGGATTGATTTCTCGAAGTGTAACCAGTCCAACAACATGGCCCTGTTTCACCAGGGCCTGCATGCTGTAATAGGAATGCACATCATGGCCGCTGGAACGAGGCCACGACATCTGTTCCTTAACGAAGAGCAGTCGCACTGCTGGGTGACTCCTTCACGCTTGGCGACAGCCAGCCTGTCACGGCCCGTCGAAACTCAAATAGACACTTCAAAATGCTGATGCCCCAACGCCTGCGTTTCACCTGATATGGCCCATATCGGCCAGTAAGCCCATCATATAAGCCATCCAACACCGCGGATGCAGCTTCATGACTACCATTTTCGCATTCCAGATCATAGCGGTAGTACAGATAATTGAAATAGTGACGATAGGAACTCAGAGTTCCACGCCCTTCGCGATGCTTGCCCAGGTGTTTCCGAAGCAACAGCCGCAGATTGCGTGAGTCGTAATACCGCTGGGTTCGCTGCCCCGTACGCTTAAAGCTGCTGGAACCTTTGTGCAGTACCAGCGAACGATTAAAGACACCACATTTATACCCCGCTTCGCGTGCCCGCAAACAGAAATCTGATTCTTCATGGATGAGGAAAAACGATTCATCCACCAGCCCGATCTTCTCACATACTGCATGGGAAACTGCCAGACAACAACCGTTGACAATATCTACTTCGGTCATCTGCAAAGGCGCCTGTGCATCAACAGGAACCTCCAAACGCTGGAAAAAGCCGGGACAACCCGGCCGATTGAACCGACAGCCATCGGTCATTACTTCATCAGGCTGATGCATGTGATTAATCACCGGCCCGATGATGCCATATTCAGGATTCTCTCGAATCGCCTGCTGCAGTTGATTAATAATCCTTGCATCAACCGTGGTATCATTATTCAGCAACACCACCCATTGAGCGTCACGCTCCAATGCATATTTCAATCCAGCATTATTTCCCCCGGCCCAGCCGCCATTCTCTGCCTCACGCACAACATGGCACCATGGAAACTGCTTCCGCATCTCGTCACAACGATCGTCATTGGAGGCATTGTCCACCAGCACTGTCTGACACTGCGAAATCAATGGCTCCACTGAATGAAGACACTTGATGGTATCTTCCCAGCCGTTGTAATTGACGATGACGAGCCAGGGTTGCATTACGAGACTTTTCTCTTGATGTTTCTCAATCGCGATACAGCCCAGGCAGGCAGCATGCAGGTCGTGGCCAGTGCCAGCGTTCGGGGGCTCCAGTCGCCTGCATGAATCGCCTGGCGAAAGCGTTTCCGTGCTTCCCTCGTATCGCCTCGATCATACGCCATATAAGCATAACCAAACCGGTGATGCAGCAATCGCTGACGAATATGCTCTCGATCCTCTTTTTCCAATGAATCCAGAGCCAGCGTGTTGGCTAATGCATCGCAAAACTCTTCGCTCATGTGATCCATATTACTCGACATGTTGTCATCGTGCCTGGTATAGATCGCCATAGGCTCACTCATAAACCCATAGGTGTGCCGCGTTGCCAGCCGCAGCCATAAATCCCAGTCTGCTGCTCCGCGCAAGCGAGGCAGAAAGCCTCCACTCTTTTCAAAGACTTCTCGGCGAAGTATGCAGGCGCCGATGAAAACAGGGTTACGAACTGCCATTCGCCGTAGTAAAGGCCGTCGCTCCAGAATGCGAAACCCCGATTCCGGTTCACGATGAGGCAAATCGAAAAAGGCCTGCTGCCCTGCTTCCTCAATCCAGGAAACAAAACCCTGTGTCAGGTTCCCCATCTTTGCATCTGCAAACAGAATATCTACTTCGGGATAGCGCTCAAGTAATTCCACTGCTTTTCGTGGGGCATCGGGAAGCCAGCCATCATCACAATCAAGAAACGCTACATACTTTCCAGTGCTTAAGGTAAATCCAGCATTGCGGGCTGTCGAAGGTGTGCCCGTATTGGCCTGCCAGTGATATTTCGCACGGGGATCAACCCGGCTCACCACTTCCCGCGTGTCATCCGTTGAACCATCATCAGCAACAATGATTTCCAGATCAGCAACCCCACTTCGCTGCAACGCCGTCATGCAATCGAGCACATAACAGGCTCGATTGTAGGTGGGGATAATGACGGAGAGCATTGTCGAACTCATGATTAACTTAAACCAATCATTCTTTTTGTTTTCTTCCAGGCTCGCAACAAGGTACTGTCTGCTGTCATATCCTGTAATAGTGTCGTTTTTATCAATGTTAATTCCGAATACTTATCTTCAACAACCGATTCACTAATCAGCTTGTGATGATGCTTCGGGTCGACGTATAAGAACAAGTTCTGTTGATAATAGAAGGCTACCTTCGGATTGTGCCAAATTCGATGGCGAAACGGATCAAGTCGTACATAACCCTGCTTTTCGAAGAGAGACTTCCAATACCAGGGCCATTGCTCATTCACATGATTGACTCCACCCTGCCCCGGCAATGCTGCTGAGAAAACGACGGCTGGAGCAAGACGGGTCAGAGAATTCACATACTCTTGAGATATATTCTCCGGCAGATGTTCTCCCACCTCCAAAGATATGGCCAAGCTGTATTTTTGATTCGTGGAATAACTCTTCGATAAGTCAAATTGCTGAAATTTATCTTTCGGGATCAGCAACTGAGTTTCCTGAATATGCGGACCATCTACACCAAATATCTCCACACCTGTCTTTGCGAACTCAGAGAGCCATTCGCCTTGCCCACAGCCGATGTCAATAACACTGGAAGGAGCAAGCAACTCCATAATCAATGGGACAATCACCTGCGCAGATGACTGAGAATGTCTGTTTTCCTTCTGGTAAAAATCTGAGCCATAATGTTGTGATAGCTCCTGCTTCCTGTCCGAATTCAACGATTACTCCTGTCCGCTTTGGAATGATGATTGAGTTTATCTTCGTGCCAAGGCCCAAACGACTACCGGATAATCTGGTTCATTTTGCAGTGAATGGCGCTGAGGCTGATAAATCTGCCAATGATCAAGGTTCGCCTTGATGCAGGCGCGATTTCCCCATGAACCAGTTTCAATTTTATCTAATTCAAATCCAGCCTCTGCCAGGAAGTGCTTGAGACCAGTCTCAGTCCAGCGGCTACAATCTACCGGGTGATGGTGGATACGAATTAAGAAAGGCGTACTTATAAAAAATGCCCCACCTTCGTTTAACATTTGAAAGACATTCTTTGCAGCCCGATAAGGCCACAACAGATGTTCAAACACTTGCTCAGCGATGATCAGATCAAACTGCTCGTCGAGAACATCCTTCGTAATGTCAAACTCCGGATACTCCACTGATCGGTATTCTTTGAAGTACCCCGGTCTGTTCCAATTCTCACCCGAAATCTCTAGTGCCTTTAGTTTCCCAGGCTCCAGTGAGTCAACGATGCGTTGTGTTTCCTTGTTGAGAACGATTCTTAACCATTGATTATCAGGTGAGCCGGCCAGAACGTAAGGCCCCAGAACAGGTTTGAGAAACTGCCATCGGGGACTATGCAATAGCTTTTTGACGTAGTTACGCATTACATTTTCTAGCTTGCTGGACCTTGCTTAACTGGCTTGGGACTTCTGCTGATCCTGTGAGCAGCCACTCGTAACGGAAGTATCAGTAAGGTTCGCAATGCAACCATCGTATCAAATGGCCAGTATAGCCATGATTGCCAGTATTCCTGCCAGGCATCTGAAGGGCTCTCCTGCAAGTGATCATCACCCAGTGCCTTGTGATGGCCTCCCAGAGTCTTGCGTAGCGATATCACTGCACGGAAATCTGCCCACCCCGCAAGAACAAGTTGCCGTCTCGCTGCTTCCATCTGTCCCTGCCGCTGACGCGGATCAGTGGTAAGATGAGGCCTTCCCGGCTCTGCATACTGATGTCCAATGAGTTCATTCGTTAAGGCCACCGGATACTTGCGAGTAATTCGCAGATATAAGTCCCAATCATCTGCCGAGACTAATCCTGATTGAAAGCCCCCCACCTCTAGATAAATATCACGATAAAACATCCACGGCTGCTGAATCAGATTTCCCTTGAGCATGGCATAGTAGAGATTCTTTCCAAAGAGCTTTGCTCGTGCCTGCGATTTCAGAGGCGTTATCCTGGCCAGTTTCTCAGACAATGCAGGTATGTCGCGATTATTTCGTTCGCGATGTTCACCCGTTCCCAGGTGAGTGAAACTGTTATCACCGTGTGCAGCTCGGGCTTCAGGGAAAGTTGTCAGGGTCTCATAAAGTAGCTTCAGCCCTTCAGGACGCAGCGTGTCATCATCGTCAATCAGTGCAACGATGGCATTACGGGCAGCCTTCACGCCGGTGTTTCTCGCAATGGCTGCTCCACCGTGCGCGATATCCAGAACAGTTACTTTTGGAAAATGTTCATGAACGTACTGGGTGGTTTCGAAAAAGCCACCATCGTTGACAACGATGACCTCGTCGGGCTGCAATGCTTGCGCTTCGATAGATCGAAGCGTCTTCTCGATCTTCGCCCCGCGACGAAAGCTTGGTATAACAATTGAAATCATGACGTTCACAGCTTGCCTGTTAATTAGCTATTTGTGATGGTTTTGAACGTCTATCAAACATATCTTTCAACTGATAAATCCATGGAGGAAGAATAATCTCCCTGCACACAGGATTTGACTTCTTGTCATTATCAATTGATTCGAGATGTCTTCTCACCTGCCAATAACCTTCCCAGTTTCGTTTATACTTCAATGCCTGAGCTCTCTCGGTCAGTACTGTAATGATCTGTTTTTCGCATTCCGATAGATCATCTTGGGAAAGCAACGGATTCTGTTTCAGCCACTTCAACATCGAATTCGTTCCATCGACTACAAAACGCGTCTGACTTGTTTGTTGCGTTGAATGTTTGCGATAGCCTACCAGATTCTCGGGCAGAAATTCCATTGCCCCTGGATATCGGAGTAGAATATCGATCATAAAAATTCTATCTTCACCATGTTTGGTCCATGTAGGAAATCGGGTTTCGATGCCATTTTTTACCAATGCTGATGACATGTTCAGCACATAATTAAAAAGCAAATCGCTAATCCTGATCTGCTTCTGCAGTTGAGCAGGATGGATATCTGGCACCCCATTCTGTGCACCAAAATAATGGAACCATGTTACAGATACTCTTGCGTCCGTTCGGGTTATGGCCTCAAGCTGTTTTCTATTCTTATCTGGTAACCAAGTATCATCCGCATCGAGAAATGCTATCCAATCCCCTATAGCTTCGTCAATTCCCCGGTTGCGGGCTACGGATTCTCCCTGGTTGGGTTGGCGGATCACACGGATGGGTGAACCATACGACTCGGCAATCGCGGCGGAATCATCTGTTGAGCCATCGTCGATCACCAGTACTTCCAGTACCGGATAGGTCTGGGCCAAGACAGAGTCGAGCGTTTCGCGCAGAAACTTCGCTCCGTTATAACAGGGGATGACGACTGAGACGGTGGGATTAGACATGGGGTAACTTGATCAGGCTAGTTGCCATTGAAAATCAATCATGCCGCGAATTGTTGGGCGGCCACGCACTTGTGACATGAAACCTGAGTACTCATTCATCCACAGATCGACAGCGGCAATTTCACCCGGGCGACGTGCATCATCCAGGAAGATACGCGCACCAGACGCAAGATGATTCGATAAACGAGGTAATGTACCAGACCTGCCAACATCTTTGGGCGGGCCGTCGATCATGAAGAAGTCTATCGATCTGTCCAGTTCAATGAGGATTCCAGATGGAATTTCATAACAGGTATCTGGGTGGCCATTCCAGGTAAAAGGAGACAACGGAGCATACGTAAGTTTAACGAATTGATTCAGTCCACATTCCTTCAGCCTGTTTTCGGTCAAGTGCAGCCAGTGTTCATCATGATCGAAAGAATAAATGCGGGGAACATCTCTGCCCTTGAGTTCCTGTTGTTTTGCGAAGAACGAAAAGAGCCGTGTTGATACGCCTGAGCCCATTTCGACAATGGTTTTGGGCTGTTTGAGCTGTAACTGTCTCCAGATAAACAGAATGGTTGCAGGTGAAGCAGCCCATGCATTTTCCAGATCTACTCTGGTTATGATGTTTTGCAAAACATGCCTGTTCTGAATTTCCTCAGCGGCCAGGTTTTCACCTGGTTGGATCAGGTGATGATCGAGGCTGTACCAGAAATCTCTACTCAGTTTTTTCCAGGCAGTCCAACTGAAGGATGGAAGATTACCTTTGCAGAAGCGAGACATCATCCATGGCTTGACTACCGGCTTAATGCCACGCCAGACTATGCCCTGAATGGATGGCATCAAATTAATTACCTGAAGGTTTAACGGACCACACGGATGGTGCGATACACACGCCGCGATGAAACACCCTGCCCTCGCCAAACTGTTCAGCATCCTGAACGGTAAACAGCATGGCATGCTCGACTGCATCGACCTCGCAGTTGCGATCGGTCAAAGCCAGTTTCATTGAATAATCGCCCGGCGCGAGAGGGAAATTCGGAATCTCGCAAACTACCGCACATTTGCTTTGTATCGTACTGGTGACATCCTGCGAAGCAGGGGTGTGCACCGTCAACAGCCTTTGTCCCAACATATCGTCGATGCCGATTCCCACTTTGGGAGATTCGAGCTTTCCTTTCGGATCGATATGTATTTTAATCCGCAGCGTATCACCCAAAGCGATGGATTCCACGGCTTGCTGTTGATCATTCAGCAGATATACCGATTGGAAAAGGATGCGCTCACGCCGATCTGTTTCAATCTCCCGCAAATCGGTGGTTTGTTCTGCGTACTCTGTTCGATTCAGTCGTTGATAGTGGTCAATGACATTTTTTGCATCCCCACTGAATGCCACTCTGCCTTTTTTGAAGCAGATAGCTTTGGTACAGAGATGTTTGAGTGATGCCATCTGGTGACTGACGATGACCACGGTACGACCATCGCGACTGATATCACGCATGCGGCCAAGGCATTTGTTCTGAAACGATTGATCCCCAACTGCCAGCACTTCATCGACAATGAGAATCTCAGGTTCCAGGTGGGCTGCAACCGAAAAGGCCAATCGCACATACATGCCGCTGGAATAGCGTTTGACCGGAGTATCGAGGAACTTTTCGACCTCCGCAAAGGCAACGATCTCATCGAACTTACGGGTGATCTCTTCTCGCTTCATTCCCAGAATGGCACCGTTCAAATAGATGTTCTCCCGACCAGTCAGTTCTGGGTGGAAGCCGGTGCCAACTTCGAGGAGTGAACCCATGCGGCCACGGATATCGGCATAGCCTGCGGTGGGTTCGACTATGTGGCTAAGAACTTTCAGAAGTGTACTTTTGCCTGCACCATTGCGGCCGATGATGCCTACGACTTCGCCGGGCATGACATCGAAGGAGACGTCTTTCAGTGCCCAGAATGATTCTTCCTGCCGAATGGCCCGCTTGGGTGTAGCCAGTCGGCGAACTTTGTCCCAGGCATTGCGTGCCATCAGGCGCATGTTCTCGGTCAGGTTGTTATCCTTGCTGGGAGCCAGCCCGAGACGATACTGTTTCGAGATGTTATGGACGGAGATCGCAGGTTTCATTAGATGACGTCAGCAAAGGTTCGTTCGACGCGGCGGAAGTAGAAGAGCCCGATGATCAGCATGATAATGCTGACCGCAGACGAGGTACCCAGGGCATACCAGTCGATGGTGCCGTTAAGCAGTGTCGCCCGGATGTTGAGAATGAGGCCATAGGCAGGATTCAGCGGAAGCCAGTTGGAAGCGAGTGGACCGAAAATATTGGGACTGAGGTAAATGCAAGGAGTTGCAAACATCCATAGCTGTACACCGAAGTTCAGCACGAATTTGAAATCACGCTGGGCAACGATGAGGGCGCTGAGGAATAAGCCTACACCCGTTGCAGCCACGGTGAGCATGAAAACAAGAAAGGGGAATAGGAGCAGATTCCAACCGGGAGCCACCTGGTACCAGAACATGAGCACCACGAGGAGCCCGATGGAGACGAGGAAATCGAAAAAAGGCGCCATCATGGAGGAGAGAGGTACTAGCAGTCGCGGAAAATAGATCTTGGTGATCAGTCGTTCGTTGCCTACGACACTGTTGCCCGCGGCGATGATGGCGTTGGAGAAAAATGTCCAGGGCATGACGCCTGCGAAAACGAAAAGTGCATAATCCTGAATACCGGTGTTCAGGCCGCCAAGTCTGCCCAGGAAAGCTGCAAAGACCAGCATGGTGGACAGGGGCTGAATGATGGCCCACATGACGCCGAGTACAGACTGCTTGTATCGTACCGCGACGTCGCGCCAGCCCAGGAAGAACCAGAGTTCGCGATAGCGCCAGAGTTGAACCAGATCACGCAGACTGAAACCGTGGCTGGGTTCAATGCGGGTAATCACCAATTGATCGCTTGGATTGCTTTCAAGCGGTTTCGGCGGGGCTTCTACCCTTGGCGTGAAAGGCACCGAACTATCAGAATGTGTAGCGAACGTTGAGCTCATGCGTGTTGTGGTTTCGTGCTGCAAACTTCAAGGCCTGCCTGTGAGTATGAACACCTTGATGGATCGTCAGGTATCGTTTTTCTTTTCATGGAGATCGGATACCCGAGACATTTCAATGACAGGATAGCTTACGATGCAGGTGCACCAAGGCTTAATGGCTGTGTTTTTCCAGATTGCACAGGTTTTTGCATGATTTTCACAAAAAGTTCGTGTAAAGGCTGCAGACAGCGATCCCAGGAATACCAGGATTCCACATAATCCCGACCAGATTGTCCCAATTGTTGACAGAGGTCAGGTTTGTTGAATAATTGCAAAAGTCGGCTGACCCATTCACTGTTCGTAGTGACACACTGTGCCGGGTTGGGAACATGCTGGTGTAAGCCAGCCAGGGCAGCGGGGCTGGAGAGCACTGGTTTTCCCATAGCCATCGCTTCGAGCACCTTGTTCTGCAGGCCTCGGGCAATTCTTAGCGGTGCTATTACCACGGAAGACCGGTGCACATGCGGACGCACATCGGCAACCTGTCCTACTACTTCGATACCCGCAATCGATGCAAGTGCCAGAACACGTGGTGCAGGTTTTCGCCCCACGATAGAGAAGGTTGCACCCGGGCATTTTCTTGTGACTTCAGGCCAAACCTCTTGAGCGAACCAGCATACCGCATCAATATTGGGAAGGTAATCCAGCGCCCCGACAAACACGCAGTGGTTTGGTCGAACTTCGTCATGGGAAGGATGAAAATACTCGAGGTCTACTCCGTTACTGATGGTGTGAACAGGTGCGTCAGGCACCAAGGATCGAAATAAATCACTTTCCGCATCGCTGACCAGCAAAAGTGCATCGGAGGTCTTGGCGAGCATTCTTTCGTATTGCCGTAACGCCTTCCCTTCACGTTGAAAAACAAAGCTTTTGGGAAAGAAGGAAGACACTGCATAGTTGTTCCATTTTTCACTATCGACATCAACCAGATCAACCACACGCGGGGTGTTTCGCAATTCCGGGATCGCGATATAGGGCGCCATGGCTGATGAGGAAACCAGGGTCAGATCAAATTCCAAGTTGTGCGACCAATGCTGAATGAGGGCTTGCAATACCTGGGAATGAAAAGCACTGATGGAAGTTACACCGCCTGTCAAAATAGACCAGCCCATACGCCCCCAGCGTTTGAAGCGGTCTGCCGGGATGATTGCAACCTGTTGACAAAGTGAATGCAAAACCTGTTGAGTAGAATCGGGGACTGGCTCATCAGCCAGGCATGCAAGAAGCACCTTATATCTGGTGGACAGATAGCGAAGCGTATGATAAGTGCGAATGCGATCGCCTTTATCAGGCGGGTAAGGTACCCGATGCGTCACATACAGGATGCTGGGAAGGTGAGGCACTGCTGTCGGTTACTGTTTGTCTGATTTCTCTGATTGACCATGCAGCGTCTTTTCCAAAGCAGGATAGAACTCTTTCAAGAACTGCTGCATCGTTTCATCCACGAGTGGCGCATCGAGAGATTTAGCTTCGCGGATGATGTAGAGCTTGTACAGGAATGGTTCGCGGTAGAAAACCAGCCTGGGAGAATCTGGTGCGATAAACAGGCCACCGGCACTCCAGGCCCACATGATATGCAGTGGTGCAGGAACAGGCTCTTTGGTGAACTTAGCAACCCAGAATTCCGGCGGGCGGCCCTCATGAACACCTGGAATCGCTTGTAATAGCCTGGTTCCCATCTTGTACCCGGCACCCTGATAACAGACATCAGGAGAATGTACTGCGATCGGCCCTGGCCTTCCACCAATTAGAAGTACGCTTACTTTTTCACCATTTTTCTTGTTCGTGTACACTCGAGAAAGGTAACTGTTTACTTCAGCGATCTGCAATTGCTTGGCATTGAGTTCCATGGATTGACTGGACCAGTCACCTATAGTTTCTGGCAGTTGTGCGATTCTGGACATGCCTTTAGTCATTTCCTGGGATTCGCCCCATCGATTGACTAATTTGCCCTGATAGTAGCCTGCGCCGAGAATGATACCCGCCGCTAGGATTGTCAGAATGATGCGATACATGGAATGCCTTTCTTCCGTTAAATCAATTATTTAAATTGCGGTACGCATATTTGCGTTGACTATAGCCGCGATAGGCTTGTGTTCCGTTCATGACTGCACCTAGAGTGTGGATATTTAGAGCATTCAGTTTATCTATTGCTTCCCTGACTGAACTGATACGACTGACCTGATGCATCATCGAGAAGATCACACCGTCAGCATGCTGAGCGACCAGCAAGGGATCAGCAACGGGAAGGATGGGACTGGTGTCAACGATGATAAAATCAAACTCCGCTCTCAGTTCACTAAAGATGTTGGTCATCACTTCCTGAGCGAGCAACTCGATGACACGAGTATTGCATTTTCCAGCGGGGAGCAACCAAAGCCCAGGTGAAGTCGTTCGGTGAAGTGAATCTTGAACAGGCACCAGTTCACGGATTAATTCACTCAGTCCTGGCTCAAGGGGCATTTCAAATAATTCATGAGCCGTAGGGTTACGTAAATCAGCATCGACTAATAGCGTCTTCTGTCCGGAACGAGCCAGGGAAAGTGCCAGGTGACAGGCCAAGGAAGTTTTTCCTTCGCCACTATCTGCACTGCAGACCATGATGATCTGCAATGAGTTCTTCTTGGCAGTATGAATCAATTGAGTCCTGAATGAATCGACTGATTCTGTGAGAATCGTTTGCCAGACTTCTTCATCATCTTCTTTAGGCTTAAATCCCAAGCTCAGTCGCTTTGGCGGTGCGGGAACCATGCCTACCACATTCATTCCAAAATGATCTTCAATTTCATCAGGGGAAGATACTCGATGCGTCCGGCTTTCCAGGAATGCGATAAGAAGTAACCCTAGCCCAAAAGCAATAACTGACCCAAGAATGGAGAAACGTATTTTATTTGAATACCGATCTGCTGTGGAGATCATTGGATCCCCCATTTTCCTGATTCGTTCCGGTGTATCAAGTTCCGCCTTGAGATTTTCCACAGTAGCTGACAACTTTGCTCGAATTGATTCCAAGGTTCCTATTTTCTGTTTATCTTCTTCAACATTGACAGAATTCGTATTTAATTCCATTGAAACCTTGACATATTCAGCCAGATCTGCTCGCAGGGTTTTTAATGCTTCCTCCAGCTGTTTTATTTTGAATTTGATATTATCGAGTATTGCAGTTCGCTCTGCCTGTGTCTTTGACTGAATCTCTGTCACCAAGGATGGTCGAAGCTGTGTTTTTTTCTCATCAATCTGCTTTTGTATGGAAACCAATTCATCCTGCAGTTGTTTAACTCGAATATTCGTAGGTGCGGCTTTAATAGTTCGATCAAGTAATTCCTGCAAATTGGCTTGCTGTTGTTTAAGTGGCATGAGCTGAGGATGGTTGTTAAGAACTTCATCGAAGTACTTGCTCGAAGTATCCAGTGCCTGCTGTTTGTTATCGGAGAAGATTTTTAAATCATTTCGATAATGCCTTAATTCTGACTCTGCTCTTATTATTTCCTTCTTGGTAGCTTCCTGCAATTCGAGAGTTAGCTTTTGCCTAAGTAACACTGTTTCGGTGTTTACATCTTTGCCTGCATCTGCATTTTTTCGCATTTTTTCTCTAAGCACGTCAATTTCTGTTTTGGCCATATCGTCAAATCGAGTTAATCTGGTTAGTCGATCCATTCTCTCTTTTTTTGTTTCGCTACCAAAATCACGTAAATACACTTCTCGAATGTTATTAACCAGAATTTTCAGTTCATGTGGTTTATCGCCCGACATCGAAAATTGCATAACTTCCGGACCGAATGGAAATTCCACTTTTAACTCTTTCATCAACCAGTCTTCGGGGTCTGGTTGCTCTTTGATGACCGAAAGTTTAGCTACATCCGAGTTTTTAAGTACTGAACTCATGAACACTGGATTTTTAATCAATGCGACCTGGGTTTGCCTCTGTAATGGTGGATCTGGATGTTCCTGCCAGCTTCCACCTACTCGATCCAGAATCCTGATTCGAGCATAAACGGATGGTTGCGTATAGGGGACTACGAACCAGAGAATCGTAGCTGCGAGCACAGCGAGTAAGATGGCAACCACACCTGCCTGAAACCATCTTCTCTTTAAAGCCTGCAGCAATATCCAGACATTTACTTTTTTGGAGTTACGCTTGAGTTTGCTGTTTTGGAAAGTACTATTTCCGTTAACAGATTGAACTGTAGTTATCGGCGATGTATTGGATGTGTTGGCCATAAGATGCTATCTCACTTCCTGATGATTACTTCATGACTACTTCGATACAGTCACAATTAAGTCCATCAACGTCTGCCAATCAATCTTTTTCTGGTTGCCTGTATGCTGGCTGCACCAGCATGTTTGTGCGTTGAAACATCCTGCACTGGAACCAGTTTTCGCAGCAACCATATTTCCAGTGCGAGGAAACCCAACGCAACTGGCATCATAAGCCAGCCAGCCCAGTCGTGAAATATCTTTTCCGCAGCTTCTTCACCAAACCATTCCTGTGCAATTCCAGTCGCGGTTATCCTTAGAATGTTGACAATGATTGCTATGGGAATGGCACTCAGAATGATTATAACCGTATCAAGAATAGGTGGTCGATAAATAACTACCATCGCAGCAGCCAACGCAAAGAAGATCAGCAACATGCTCAAGCCACTGCAGGCTTCCATGACGCCGATACGTGATTGAGAAAGAAAAATCACATTTCCTTCTGCCACCGCAGGTATTCCGGAAGCTTGTATCAGAAAAAGACTGCCAATAGTAGCTATCCGCTGAAGTGGATATGCTAAACCGGTTTCCACGCTGTGGGGTAATGGAATCATGAAGATCAGGAACATAACTGCTGGCAATGCCCACCACATAATCGACCATCCACCGAACAGCCAGAACAATCCTGCTATTACTATCATTAACGAAATACCATCTATCCAGTCCTGATTGATAAACCCGCAGGCAACATGTATCAGCATTCCTAAAATAACTAGTATCAGCCCGCGCGGATCCAATGTTGCAGTGATTTTTTCAAGACGATCTCTTCGCAAGTATAAGATAACCAAGGAGAAAAAGGGAACGAGATACCCTTGGGAATACTGGGGATCGTTCCACCACTTATAGGCCATGGCGGTCAATGTCGTCCAGTAACTCCAGATCAGTGCTGTTAGAAATAATACTGCAAGCAATGCAATCGCAGTCCTGGACAAGTCCTGCTTCACATTTAAACTGCTTGCTTCAACATTTTTGGGTAACACGTGCGCGCACTCCGTGACCGTGGGGTGACCTGCCCCCTTTTAAGTACCACCTTTTTTGCCTTCCTGGCATCATGTAATTCCTTGCAAATTCTACTGAGTCTTATCACTCAGTTTTGCATTGATCGTTAGCCCAATCGTACATTTGGAGTAACTGCTCCGATCATCCAGGACTCAATCTGCACAGAAACTCCACGCTGCAGCATGCGAACTTCCACGACGAACATTTCCTTATTGTTCTTACGAATGATTTTACCGGTCATTCCCTGCAATGAACCGTGCAGTATTTCCACCGTTTGCCCCGGCATTAACTGTTTTTCCGGTGTCATTACTTCACCAGACTGGATGAGTCGATGTACTGCATGGAGATCATGATGCAGTGACACTTGATCGATCACCGGTATACAGGCTATGATCATGTTCGTCTTCAGTGACTGGACTCGATCCTCATCACTACCATGAATAAAAACATATCCGGGAAACAATGGTAAATACGATTTCAGAACTCGATTCTTTCGTAGGGTTCTGAATTCATGAATTGGGAGAAAGAAATCCTTGCCTTGCTGATTCAACTTCCTCGCAAGCGATTTTTCTGCCCGTGGCTTGGTATACAATACCCACCAGCCTCGACTGGAATCGACCTTCTCGGAAATATCGGTGAAAAGGCTATCCTTAGACAGATAAGGTTCTAACTGCAATCGAGGCATTGTTGTCTCTCAATGATGCTACGTCTGTGTGTTGCGCAGGCCTCAAGCAGTCACCCGTCTTAAAATATCGTAACTTACGACTGAAAAACACTTTAAGGCTATACTGTGCATTGGGGGTGCCCATCACGATGTTAATCTGGTTGGCAGAGATGGGCGATCTCTTATAAATCCTATGGTAACAAACAATTGCGACAATTCAAGCATTACCTGCTGTAATTGACATGATTTACTTGAACTTGAATCATGCGAAACTCATGGATTTGCAATTATTTTGCAAATAGGTGGTCGAGGCAGTAAGTTATACCAGAATTTCGCGGTTCGTATCAAGGCTTTAAGGTGACGTAATTGCGATCTAATGAATGCCCCAGAACCATACTTAGTTTCGATGTTGAAGAACATTTTCGGATCGAAGCTGCATCGCATTTAGACTGCAGTCCAAGTGTCAAGAACGTTTATCGTCAGCGTGCTGAAAATGCAACGAGATCATTGCTTGAACTACTTAACGAAGCGAATGCACCAGCAACCTTTTTCATTGTTGGAGAGTTGGCCAAGTCTTCTCCAGGGTTAATCAGAGAAATTCATCAGGCAGGTCATGAAATCGCATCTCATGGATGGGATCATCAATCTGTATTGAAGCTGAATCCAGCTGCCTTTCGATCCGATATTCAACAATCCAAAGACTCTCTCGAGCAGATTATCGG
The DNA here is from genome assembly GCA_016795155.1 of Planctomycetia bacterium. Taxonomy (NCBI): domain Bacteria; kingdom Pseudomonadati; phylum Planctomycetota; class Planctomycetia; species Planctomycetia bacterium. Next base: position 66,354 of record JAEUIE010000006.1, read on the forward strand.
CTCACCAATTTATGGCTATCGTGCTCCGACTTTCAGCATTGTACCCCGAACAGCCTGGGCAATCGATGCACTAGTCGAAGCTGGATTTCAATATGATTCATCTATTTTCCCAGTGAGCCATGATCGTTATGGAGTACCTCACGCTCCAACAGTTCCCTTCTGGTGTTCAGGCCAGGATTCGACATGTAAATTACTGGAAATACCACCACTAACTTTACGTACACCCTTGAAAAATCTTCCTGTAGCAGGAGGAGGGTATTTCAGGCTGTTCCCGTTATCAATCATGCAAACTGGACTATTCCTGAATCGATATCATGAACCTTCTGTATCGATGCTTTATTTTCACCCATGGGAGTTTGATCCGGGACAAGTCAGGTTACCTTTGCCATGTCTGAGTCGTTGGCGTACTTATGCCGGCATACACCGTTCTACTGCGAGATTGCGACACTTGATTCGAACCATTTCACCATCGTCATTTTGCAGAGCTGTGGATGTTGCTGGCGAGTTAAAGTCGACTCAACTCATTCATTTCAAACTTAGCGCTTGAGTGAAATTGAATTAACTCTATTTCTCTGGTTTGAATTTGTGTTTGAGTTCCTGCTTGATTAATATCGCGTGACCGTTTCATGCAAATTCAAAACAACACGCATCAGTTGCATCCATGCAGCCAGTTCTCGCTTGTCAATTCGATCATCATGAGAAGCCAAACCCACCGAAGTCAGTTTTTCAGCTTCTTTTGATTTGTCAGCATAGTGACTGCGTTGCATAGCAATCATGTTTTTCATCGCATCCAATTCAGCAGGTTTGGGATTTCGGGCCAACACTCTGTTGAAAGTGAAGCGAATTCTCTGAATATCGTCTTTGGAGCTATGCCAGATCGTTTGAGCCAGTATTCGTGCAGCTTCAACAAAACTTGGATCATTCAACAGGGTCAGTGCCTGCTGAGGCGTATTAGATTGAACTCTATTGGCAGTACATTCCTCCCGAGAAGGAGCGTCGAAATTCGACATCATAGGCTGAAGAAACATACGTTGCCAATGGGTATAGAGCCCTCGCCGATACTGGCGATCATCGCGAGAGGCGACGTAGTTTCGGTCAGGAAACTGAAGCAACGCATAATATCCTTCAGGCTGGTAAGGAAATACACTTGGCCCACCCAGTTCTTTGTTCAATAGACCGGAGACTGCGAGTGCCTGATCGCGAATAAATTCTGCTTCCAGCCGCCTTGGGTTCTGGAACGAAAGTAATCGATTCTGCGGATCAATTTCCTTGCTTTCTCCTCGTGTGACTGCAGATTGACGATACGTGCTGGACATGACCATCAGTTTCAGCAGATGTTTAATATTCCAGCCTGATTCACGAAATTCCACCGCTAACCAATCAAGCAACTCTGGATGAGTAGGCCACTCTCCTTGAGCACCAAAATCATCCAACTGATTGCTTAGTCCATTGCCAAAAAATTGTTTCCATAATCGATTAACAAAAACTCTTGCAGCCAAGGGATTTTCTGGAGAAGTGAGCCAGTTCGCCAGGTCCAACCTGCTGGTTCCAACAACCTTTGAGGTTAAGAATTCTGGAGGTGATGCTGAGACTATTGACCCTGATTGATCAAGGAAATTGCCTCGGGGAAGAATACGAGTTGTAACAGGTTTTTCCAACGCTTCAGAAACCATAGTCATGGCTTTCCCATTTCTGCATTCGTGGAACTTTTTTTCCAGTTCCTTGATCTGCGCAAATGCAGATTTATTCCAACCGGTCGAACGAAGAAACTGCAAAGTTTCCGAAAGTGAATGATGGCTGACTAAACTAAGTGGAACATCGCCAGTAGTTGCGACTCGGATTCGTGCCAGTAAACTGGTTGGAAATTTGATCACTAAAGAATCACCCTCTACTGACTCGAGAGGCTGATCAAGCCACCAGATACTCTTATGCAACTGATTGCGATTGCCTGACAAGGTTCGCCATCCGTCCTTGATCCCGACAACATCATGACCATTCCGATAAATGTTTTCTTTCAGATTTGCTTCAGCAAATCGAATGGAGATCGGAACCAGCTTCTCTTCGCCACTTTTTTTAAGGTAGAAAGTCGGTCTGAAGGTGATGTTCGTTGACTTGTCTCGAAAAATGCTCAATGATTTTGAGGATTGCTCAACTGGCAGCAGATCAACACGAACAGCTGACAGCCAACCAGGTTTCAATACCAAACTCACTGTGGGAGCCTTATTGATTGGACCTTTCACTAGAATTGAACCATCTCTCTGAACTTCAGCAATCTCTTGTGAATTTTCTTCTCCCTGCTTTGTCTCGCTTTTCTGTTTTGCAGGAAACTTACTTGCATTCGTCTTCGATAGTGGAGGCAAGTCGCTAAATGACACGGTCACCGATGTGCTAAGTTCATGTTGTTGTTGGCTTTGGCTGGTAATCTGCCTCTTCCAGCGAGCAAGTTGATTTATTGCAGAAGTTTGCTCCTTTCCTGCCCCCAACTGGGAATCAAAACTCTCTTTCGCAATTTGCTCCATTTTCTCGATCAGTTTTTTCATTCGTTGTTTCAGATAGTCGTTTTCCACTTCTATTTCTGGAGGAAACGGATGATCGTTGCTCCATCCTTTCAAGTCGGGGTTGGGAGTGTAATCGTAATCCTGGTAGACTCCCCATTGTTTCAAGTCACTGAAGTAGGCTGCCAGTGAATAAAAATCTTTCATGGTGTATGGATCGTACTTATGATCATGACATTCAGCACAACCTATGGTTGAACCTAGCCAGGTTCCTGCAACAGTACGAACACGATCTGCTGCATATTTTGCCAGATATTCAGCAGGCTGAGCGCCACCTTCACGGGTCATCATGTTGAGACGATTAAAACCTGTTGCTATTCGTTGATTCACTGTAGGTTGTGGTAACAGGTCCCCTGCCAATTGCTCTCTGGTGAACTGATCAAAAGGCATATTGGAATTGAATGCCTGGATTACATAATCTCGATAGGGGAAAATACGCTGGTTTTGATCGCCATGATAACCGACGGTATCTGCAAAACGAACTAGATCTAGCCAATTCACTGCCATCCGTTCGCCATAGTGCTGCGAAGCCAGTAAACGGTCTACCGTTTTTTCATACCAGGAATCATCCCCATTCTGAATTGCCTGCACTTCATCCCATGTAGGAGGTAGGCCGGTAATATCCAGACTTATACGTCTGAATAATGATGATCGATCAGCTTCATCTGAAGGCTTGATTCCTTTTGCTTCTAATGCAGCCAGAATGAATACATCAATCGGATTTTTTGCCCAATCTTTGTTTTGGATAGAAGGAAGTTGTGGACGAGTTGGGATTACATATGACCAATGGGCCTGATATTCTGCTCCCTGCTCAATCCATAGTTTCAATAACTCTTTTTGTTTGACAGAAAGAGGCTTATGGGATTCAAGAGGAGGCATTATTTCATCTCGATCTTCCGAAAAAATTCGTTCAATCAGATGACTTTTCGACAAATCACCAGGCACAATAGCTTTTCTGGTTATCGCTGAATCACGCTGATCAAGTCGCAATTTTCCCTTACGTTTGTTCTGATCCGGCCCATGACAGGCGAAACAATGTTCACTCAAAATGGGCCTGATATCTCGATTAAACTGCACACGGTTGGAGCGTACTATTGGCTTTGAGTTTTGCGCTGCAGAAAACCAACTCAGAAGAAAAGTCAGTAGAAACACAAATAGACTGATGCTAATTCGCATGAGAGTTTCAGCCGGGAAAAAACTACTTAAGCCCATGATAAACCATGAGACTGAACTTACCAAGTTAAAACAACTAATCGCGATTTGTGGAAAAGCATGAAGAGTGTAAAAAAGATGTAATGCGGAGTAGAGTATTCCTGCAAATGAACCTGACAGTAACGCTGGATTCTTAAATCCAAGAACGGTGACGGTATTGCTTGGAAACAGTTTAGGTAGAATTCAGTTTGAAACTGCACGAAACTTGAAGAATTCAATTTCCAAACTGCCTAACCTCTTGCAATTGGCATCGAACCTGCTAACTTCCCAGAGACAAAATCTCTGAGAAAACCGTTAGCTTGAATGCAAAGGTGGCCTCTATGACGGAAACTTCTGCTGCCCCGGTGGCGGAGAAGTCGTTGTTCTTCTTCCCGAAATGGTTTAATAAAGCCTGGTGGGTTATTCTACCTGTTGCTTTAGCTGGGCCACCAGTCTTTCTGACTATTGCGTGGTTTGGCTTTAATCATCAATCAACGCATGTTGGTTATGCACCTAAACAGCCGGTCAATTACAGTCACACCATACATGCCGGCCAGTTGGGGATAGATTGCCGTTACTGCCATACTGATGTGGAAAAATCCGGGCAGGCTAATATTCCACCGACAGAGACCTGCATGGCATGTCATTCCATGGTTGCAACAGGTAAAGGCAGCCTGGAATTAATCAGGGAAAGTTGGAATACCAAAAAGCCTGTGGAATGGGTGAAAGTACATAAGTTACCCGATTTTGTTTACTTCAATCATTCTGCCCACGTTAATCGAGGTGTAGGCTGCGTTTCCTGTCATGGTCGTGTAGACCAAATGGACGTTGTGGTGCATGAGAAACCTTTGAGCATGGCTTGGTGTCTGGATTGCCATCGTAATCCTGAGCCTCATCTGCGGCCATTAGATCAGATCACCAACATGACCTGGAAACCCAAGGATACTGCAAATGAAACTGCAGAATCTCTCGGAAAAACGCTGCGTGCACAGTTGAAACTGAACCCATCTACGGATTGTTCTACATGTCATCGCTAAACAACACTGCCCCGATTCCCGAGGCAGGCTATTGGCGTTCGCTCGCTGAACTTAACGGCGTAGAAGATCCCAACCTCGGTGCGGAATTTCTTCCCAAACAGTTGGAACCTATGGATGGCGAAACACGCCGCCGGTTCCTTCAGATTATGGGAGCCTCAGTTGCCATGGCTGGTGCCGTGGGCTGTTCCCGTCAACACCGCTACGTTGTACCAGCAGCCAAAGGCATTGAGAACCGCACAATCGGCCAAACCCAGGCATATGCTACCGCTATGGAATTGAGTGGCGTTGCCATCGGTTTGCTGGCACAGTGCTACGAAGGACGCCCGATCAGAGTTGATGGCAATCCACTGCATCCGTTAAATCAAGGCTCCGTAAATGTCTGGGCGTCTGCCAGCATCCTGGGACTTTATGATCCCGACCGAAGCAAGACGATTCGATTCAAAGCCGACCGCAAAACAGCTATTGCTGAGAAGAAATGGTTTAATGTTGCTGATGCATTCAAATCCATAAGAACTGAGCTCTCAGCCACTCAAGGTGAAGGGTTGCGTATTCTCAGTGAAGCAACATCTTCAGTCACAGTCAGCCAGGCAAAGTCCAGGTTACTGGCAACATACCCCAAGGCACAGTGGATAGAATTTGAATCTGTATCCCGAGATAATGAACGTCTGGGCACCAAGCTCGTATTTGGGTCTCCATTGCGAGCGCATTTTGAATTGAGCAAAGCAGAGATCATTGTCGACCTCGATGCTGATCTTCTTGGCATCCATCCCGCCTCTCTGCAATATACACGTGATTTTGCTGCTAACCGCAATCCAGAGAATACGCTTTCTGCCCAGAAAGCGATGTATAATCGACTCTATTGCGTTGAAAGCAACCTCAGTGCCACCGGTGGAACTGCAGACCATCGATTGGCATGGCGTTCCAGCGATATGAAACAGCTGGTAACGGCGCTTGCCAAAAGCGTCGAGTCACTGTTACAGAATAAAGAACTACCTGTACGGGCAACTACGAGCGGAAAGGCCAATACTTTTCTCGCGGCATTGGCTCGAGATCTTGTAAGCCATAAGGGCAAGTCGGTAATCGCTCTAGGCTTTCGACATGCACCCGAAGTTCATGCAGCAGTCCATGAACTTAATTATGTTCTGGGAAACATTGGCACTACCGTAAACTATTTTGCGGCTCCTGAAGGTGATGCAATTCCTTCGGTACAGGCTCTCGCAGCACTTGCAAAAGATATGAACGATGGCAAAGTAAATACTCTTGTCATCCTGAACAATAATCCAATTTACTCTGCCCCCCAGGAAATCCGATTCAGCGATGGACTGGCCAAAGTCAAGAACTCTGTACATGTCGGGTTGTATTACGACGAGACCGCAGAACTCTGTGCCTGGCATATACCACAGACACATTATCTCGAAAGTTGGGGAGATGCTCGTTCATGGAACGGAATTCACAGCATCGTCCAACCGGTCATCGAACCATTGCATCAGGGCAAGACAAACCTTGAAGTTATTTCACTGCTATTAGGCAACACTGCCAAGCCTTACGATCTTGTAAAGGAGGCGTTCAAGGCAACGTATCCACAAGCTTCAGCAGAAGACTGGAACAAGGCTTTGCGTGATGGTGTCGTAGAAGGTTCAGCGTGGAAGCCCGTTTCCGTCAAGCCTGCAACAAAGTCTGCCAACCATCATGAACTGGCCATATCGCTGACTACCATGACCATGGATGTCAAGATGTTTATGGGCGGAACAGGTGGCGAGTCCGGACCACCACCACTTGAAGCAGTTTTTATTCCGGACACCAAGGTATACGACGGCCGCTTTACAAACAACGCCTGGCTGCAGGAACTTCCAGAGTTTATCACCAAGTTGACTTGGGATAATGCTATATTGTTATCTTACAACACTGCTAAACGACTGAACGTAAAACATGGTCAGATGGTTACAGCAACCCTGCATACCAGATCAGTCAAAGCTGCAGTATTCATCCAGCCCGGACATGCCGATTGGTCCACGACCATGTTTCTGGGTTATGGCCGTAAGTCAGCCGGTGTCGTTGGCGGCACTGCAGTCGGACGCGTCACTTCCCCAGGTTTCGATTTCAATCCACTCCGTTCACTCGCCACGTGGAATATCGCTCAAGGGCTAAACATTACGCCTCTCAATGAATGGTACACTTTTGCTACCACTCAAGAGCATTCTCAGATTGATACCACTGGCCTGCGTGAACGGGACAAACGATCAGACATTCTGATCCGTTCCGATACGTTGGCTCACTATCAGAAAGATCAATCAGCCATTCATCACAAAGTGCATGAGTTGCCGATGATTAAATTGTTCGATAACCCACTCGATAATCAGGTCAAAGCTGATTATAAGTGGGGCATGACTATCGACTTGTCGAAGTGCACCGGCTGTAATGCCTGCGTCATCGCCTGCCAGTCAGAGAACAATATACCGGTCGTCGGCAAGCAACAAGTCATTGAACGACGTGAAATGCAATGGCTAAGAATTGATCGTTACTTCCATGGTGATTCCAAAAGCTTGGAAGATGTTACCGTTGTTCATCAACCCATGATGTGCGTTCATTGTGAAAACGCTCCTTGCGAACAGGTTTGCCCCGTTGCGGCCACGGTGCATTCTGCGGAAGGCACCAATGACATGGTATATAACCGCTGCATTGGAACGCGGTACTGTGCCAATAACTGTCCTTTTAAAGTTCGTCGCTTCAACTTTCTGAACTGGCACAAACAACTTGATGATGAAAAGAACAATGTCATCAGGCTCAGCTTCAATCCTGACGTGACAGTCCGAAGTCGTGGAGTCATGGAGAAATGCACCTACTGCATTCAGCGTATCCGTGCCGCCAAAGTTCGTGTTAAAAACGAAGGAATTAAGGCAGGAAACCCGGAACGAAAACTCAAGGATGGTGATGTCATCACGGCATGTCAGCAGGCTTGCCCTGCTGGCGCAATCACATTTGGTGATTTGAATAATCAGGCAAGTCGCGTGGCTCAACTGCAAAGTTCGCCACGTGGTTACAAAATGCTGGAAGATTTGAATGTGAAACCACGCACGGCCTATCTAGCTCGCATTCGCAATCCGAATCCGGAGTTGGAACCGACAGCAGCTCAGAAGGAGGCCGGCTATGGCCACGGTTAATCACACAATCGCTGATGGGGTAGCCCCTCCTTTAACGCTTGCTGGCGTGACTGATGCAGTTTGCCGCATCGTGGAAGAACCCACCCCTAAGCATTGGTGGACTGCATTTGGTCTTGCCAGCACGGGATTACTTATCCTGGTGGCCATGGTGGGTTACCTGGTTCTCACCGGTGTCGGTGTCTGGGGATTGAATAATCGAATTGGCTGGGCATGGGACATTACAAACTTCGTGTTCTGGGTCGGTATCGGTCATGCAGGTACATTAATCTCCGCCATCTTGTTCCTGTTCCGGCAAAATTGGCGAACCAGTATTAACCGTGCTGCTGAAGCAATGACCATTTTTGCGGTGATCTGTGCGTTGTTATTTCCAACAATACACGTCGGACGAGTCTGGGTCATTTACTGGGCGCTGCCTTACCCTAATTCCATGTCCATGTGGCCTAACTTCCGAAGTCCACTTCTCTGGGACGTGTTTGCTGTCAGTACCTACTTCACCATTTCCCTGCTGTTCTGGTTCATGGGTTTGATTCCCGATTTGGCCACCATACGTGATCGTGCTACCAGCACGACTCGACGCATGGTCTATGGCATTCTTGCACTTGGCTGGAGAGGTTCCGCCCGCAACTGGCATACCTACGAAAGAACTTATTTGCTTCTCGCTGCTCTTTCGACCCCGTTGGTGTTATCAGTACACTCGGTGGTTTCTTTCGATTTTGCTGTCTCCATTCTCCCAGGCTGGCACACCACGATCTTTCCTCCTTACTTCGTGGCTGGTGCGATTTTCTCCGGCTTCGCCATGGTTCTCACCTTAATGATCCCCTGTCGGGCCTTTTTTAATCTGAAGCATATTGTGACGATGGATCACATCGACAATATGAACAAGATCATTCTGGCAACCGGCATGATGGTCGGTTATGCCTACGGGTTGGAGTTCTTTATCGCCTGGTATTCTGGCAATACAACGGAAGCCTTTATCTTCTTCAATCGTGCCTTCGGACCGTACTGGTGGGCCTACTGGACCATGGTAACCTGCAATGTTTTAGTTCCTCAGATATTCTGGTCTCGTCGCTTACGTCGCAACATTCCTGTAATCATGGTGGCTTGCATCCTGGTCAATGTTGGCATGTGGTTTGAACGCTTCGTGATTATTGTAACCAGCCTGCATCGAACCCAACTGCCTTCAGCATGGGGCATGTTCTACCCAACGATTGTCGACATTTTGACCTTTGTTGGCAGCTTCGGGCTGTTCTTTACCTTGTTCCTTCTGTTTATTCGGTTTGTTCCCATGGTGGCCATTGCTGAAGTCAAGGCGGTGTCAGTACACCATGATGACACACATGGGCATGAGTATCAGGCCCCTGCAGCACCGGTTGCAGTGGGCTTGGCCATCCCTTCGAAGGAGTAATTCCAGGGTACGAGCTTTCGAAACCATTTTCGCTGGCGAGTTCCCCCTACAGGATCGATCATGTCACACGAACATGAAAAAGTTGAAGAGACCAGGCCTCCCCAGTTACATGGGTTGGTGGCTGAATTTTCTTCTCCGGATGCCCTTCTTGAGGCAGCACGCAAAGTTCAGGAAGCGGGCTACCGGAAATATGAGTGCTATTCACCCCATCCGGTACATGGCATAGACGAAGCCATGAAGACACCCTATTCACCAATTCCCTGGCTGGTACTAGGTGGAGGATTGACAGGTACCGCAGGTGCCATCCTCATGCAGTGGTGGATGAATGCAGTCGATTACCCACTGATTATCAGTGGCAAACCATTCTTTTCACTGCCTGCCCAGATGCCCGTTGCTTTTGAACTGACCATTCTGCTGGCAGGTATTACTGCATTTGTCGGGATGATCGGATTGAACAAATTGTTTGGCTACTATAGCGCGTTGAACAAATCGAAGATCATGCAGCGTGTGACCAATGATAAGTATGCATTAGTAGTAGAAGCTGATGACCCGCAATTCAGACTGCAGGGCACCAGCGACTTGTTGAGCCAAGCCGGTGCACATCATCTGGAAGCGTGTTATGAAGAGTATCAGTCTCCTGAACCACCTTCTCTCTTCTGGAAGATCATTATTTTGCTGACAGTCGTAGGTTTGATTCCAATGGCTTACGTATTTCGTTCAAGCAATTCCATCAGCGACGCCCCGCCGCTCCGCATCGATCATGGCATGGCCTATCAGCAGAAAGTGAAAGGACAGGCCCCAGCGCCAGCTGGCCTGTTCAAAACGCCTGACATGAATCTGCCGCCCGTAGAAGGGACTATTCCGTTCGGTTACAGTGAAGATGAACACTTTAACAAGGGCAAAGTCAATGGCCAGTTTGTGAATGGCTTCCCTGCCCGGATCAAGGACAAGCTGAATCAGGCATTCATGGATCGCGGACAGCGTCAGTTTTCCATCTACTGCTCTGTCTGTCATGGCACTGCAGGATATGGCGATGGGATGGTGCACCGCGTTGCTACGGAGCGAGCTACCACGGATCTTTCCTTATGGGTTCCTCCCAAGAGTTTCCATGATCCATTGATCTCGTCCAAACCTGATGGTGAACTGTTCGATACCATCACTAACGGCAAGAATAAAATGCTGGGTTATGGCTATCGATTATCCCCAGAAGACCGTTGGGCTATTGTGCTCTACGTTCGTGCTCTCCAGCAAAGTCAGCGAAACAAGACTATAGCTGCTACCGAAGCATCATCCATTTCAAAAACTACTGACAACTCAACCGCCAGACGTTAACAGGAGAATGACATGGCTCACCGTGAGCCTATCAACATCGAACACGAGAATCGCCGGTTAGGCGAATTGGGAAATTCCCTGTCTGGCATGTCCTACCTGGTTGGCATCGTTGCCTTGGTATTGGCCATCGTGCTGGGTTATTTTTCCGGTCCCTATGGCGACAGCAGTCGCAATGGAGGCTTGGGAACAGGCATGGTCCGTTTGCAATATGCATACCTGCTTGGATTCATGTTTTTCCTGACTATCACACTTGGTGGGCTGTTCTTTACGATGGCGCTCTACATCACCGGCGCCAAGTGGGGTATCGTTATCCGACGCATCCCAGAACTTGCAGCACGAAATGCCACTATACTTGCTATTCTCGTATTGCCCATCATCATTCCCATGCTCTGGGGCAGTCATGCACTCTATGAATGGTCAGATAAAACCAAATACTCTGGTGATCCGCATGTGCGAGCAGATGCGGCTCAACATATGGAAAAAATACGCAGCAGTGATTTGCATCCTGAAGACAAATTTCTGGCAACTTATCAGGATCTGATTCATCACAAATCGCCTTGGCTGAATGTTCCATTCTTTACCATTCGCATCGTTATTTACTTTCTCATCTGGTCTTTCCTGGGCTGGTATTTTTATCGCAAGTCCGTGAACTGTGATACCTCAGGCGATCCTCAGCAATACAGTAAAGCCAAGTGGTTATCGCCACTGGGAATCATTCTCTTTGCATTGGCAACGACCTTCGCGGCGTTTGACCTTCTGATGTCTCTGACGCCTACCTGGTACAGCACCATCTTCGGCGTGTACATCTTTGCCGGCTGCAATATCAGTATCTATGCGTTCAGCATCCTTGCTTACCGATATCTACAGAGCAAAGGTATACTAACCAAAGCCATCACAACCGAACATTACCACGACTTGGGCAAGCTGCTTTTCGCATTTGTCTTTTTCTGGGGATACATTGCATTTTCCCAGTTCATGTTGATCTGGTATGCCAATATGCCCGAAGAGACTGCTTTCTACAAACCACGACAATTCAGCACTGCCTGGATCATCTTTTCACTGATTCTGCTGTTTGGACATCTGCTGATCCCCTTCCCGGGATTGCTTTCGCGGTGGATCAAACGCAGCAAGCCAGCCCTTATTTTCTGGGCATGCTGGATGCTGGCAGCTCACTGGTTTGACCTCTTTTATCTGATTCATCCCACTTGGGCTGGTCGCGTATCAGGAAATCTCCTCGAACCGATTGATCCGCAAATTCCCCTCATTGAGGTACTCTGTACCATCGGTGTAGGTGGAATCTGGCTTGGGGCATTGGCTAAACGTGCCTGTAGCGTTTCGCTAGTGCCGGAAAAAGATCCTTATCTGAACAACTCACTGGTATTCCAGAACTTCTAAAAGGCCGAGACGAACATGGCTGCTGAAGCTGATAATCCAAAAACAGGCTTGATAGCATGGGTGACTGCCATCAGTCTCATCCTGATACTAGTTGTATTCATCGTACTGCAGGGATTGTACTTCATGTGGGAAGCACGCCACCGCAATAAGACAGGTGAAGGCGCGTTGGAAACTCCCCTCATGCAATATCGCAAAGAACAGGAACTCAAGATGAATTCCATTGAGCAGGCCATGCAACAGACACTTGCAGATGCAAAAGCCGGCAAGGTACTGGCAACTCCGCCACCTCCCGCGGCACCAGCCAAGACCGAGCCCCCTGCACCTGCCAAATAACCAGAAAAACGGCGTGCCGTACATCGTTACGTATCGGCACATCGAATAGCATACAAGACAAGGCATTCGACTGACGAGGCCACTTGTCATGAATACTGAGAAACACATGCAGGCTGGTAAAAATGCATCACTGGTTCATCTGATTATCGCACTGGGTGTGCTGTTGCCGATCAGCCTGCTTCCTGTCTTGTTTATGGAACAAAAACCAAAGCAGGATCCTATAGCCAAGGTCGAAGAGCTATTGGCTATTCTAAATCAACTTAGCCCAGAAGCCCGCAATCAGATTTTTAAATCCATTAACGTTCGCGAAGATCGACTGTTGCAGTTGCCATATGAGCGACTGGAAGACATGGTAACCGTTCTGAAGGATGCTCCAACCAAGCTGTCGAGTATTTCAGGTAATGAACTTCAAGGCAGATTAGACAAACTCCTTGAAAAGCTCGATCGCAAAGAACCCATACCTGTAGCTTTGCAAGGGATTGGGATCGTTGAAAAACCGGGGGCACGCCTACCACTGGAACTCGTATTCCGTAATGAGGATGGACAAAGAAAACCTCTGGGAAGCTATTTCCAAACTGGAAAACCGGTAATCCTTACGCTGAACTATTCTGACTGTCCTCAGTTGTGTCATATCCAACTCGAGCGGTTTGTCGAAGTGATGCAGACACATTCGATTCTGCCAGGAAAGTCATTTGAAATTATCACGGTCAGCATCAACCCTCTTGAAAGCCCTGCTAGAGCTAAAAATGCCAAGAAGAATTATCTCAAAGAACTAAACGCCAGCAGTAGCAGTTGGCACTTCCTGACTACTGATCAGGATGAAGCGATAAAAAAACTGGCTGCAACGGTAGGATTTAATTACCGATATGATCCCATCAAACGGGATTACGCACATTCTTCAACGCTGATTTTCTGCACGCCAGATGGTACAGTCGCCCAATACTACCAGGGTATCGAATACGAACCCAAAGAACTAACACGACGCATTGATGAAGCTCGACAGGGCATTCAAGTTGCATCAGGTGTGGAAGAAAACTACCTCAACTGCAAGATTATTGACGACTCTAAACCATATGCCACCATGTCCATGCAGGTGATGAAATTGGTCGCTTCCATCATGGCAGTGGGGCTCGTTCTAACCTTGATAATTCTCTGGATGATACCTAACCGTCGGCCGATCGTATTGCCTCCGCTGCAAGGAGAGACACACACATGAACTGGGCATTATTCGCCTCTGATCTCAAAGACAAAACGTACTGGCTTCCTGCTCAGTTATCAAAAGAGGCAGCTGAAACCGATGTGCATTTCTATCTGCTCTACTGGCTGAATGTTTTCTTTTTCGTCGGAATCTTTGGACTGGTAGTCTACTTTTGCGTGAAGTATCGCCGCAGGACACCTGATCAGAAACCACTGCCTGCCCCATCGCACAATACTGTTCTGGAACTGGTATGGTCCATTATTCCCTCATTGATCTGCATTGGATTGTTTTACATTGGATTCATGGTTTACCAGGATCTGATGCAACCACCTCGCGAAACATTTAAAATTAATGTTGTAGGTGGAAAATGGAACTGGGAGTTCACATATCCCCAAACGGGATTACTGGGCACCAGTGATGGGCCGGAAGCATTACCTGAACTGCACGTACCTGCCAACATTCCGATTGAACTGGTGATGACTTCGAAAGATGTCATCCACTCCCTGTATATTCCTGTACTGCGTACCAAGAAGGATGTCGTCCCAGGGCGTTATTCCAAACTCTGGTTTAACGCACAGATCCCAGGCACCTACAACATTTACTGTGCTGAATATTGCGGCACCAGCCATTCAGAAATGACAGCTAAACTGGTGGTTCACGAAAATATGGCCAAATTCCTGGAATGGCAGAAGAGAAAAGAACAGGAAATTGACAACAAGAAACCTGTTGAACTGGGTGAATACGTCTGGAAAGCCAAAGGCTGTCGAGGCTGCCATAGTATTGATGGATCTACAGGAACAGGTCCAACCTTTAAGGGGCTCTGGGGTATGCCTGCTGAAGAACACAAAACTTGGAAAACTACAGGCTCTTTAACACCCACCAAGGTTGATGAAAATTACATCCGTATGTCAATCAATGAACCAAATGATGAAGTGCGTGAAGGATTTGCACGCCCTTCCGCCATGCCCAGTTACAAAGGGCGATTATCCGACAAGCAGATTGCCGGGGTCATCGAGTACCTGAAGACTCTTGGTCGCGACTCTCAACCACCGGTTAAACAATAAGCCAAACGAACAACTGGTGCCTCAGCACCACGAAGACATAGGAGCAGTCGACATGTCGCACGAATCGAACGGCTATCCGCCAGGCGACAATTATCTGAATCGCACCAAGGGATTCCTTTCATGGATTACTACGCTTGATCACAAGCGCATAGGTATGATGTATTTGGGTTCAGTACTCTTTTTCTTCCTGATTGGTGGTGCGTTCGCCATTGCGTTGAGAACGGAGTTGCTCACACCCAAAGACAGTGTGCAGATGCCTCAGCAATATGATGCGAAGGGAAACCCAGCCAGCTTCCCCAAGAAATTTCTCTTTGAAAAAGATACCTACAACAAGTTATTCACGCTGCATGGGGCGATCATGGTCTTTCTCGTGATCATTCCCAGTATCCCGGCTTCGCTGGGTAACTTTGTTCTGCCAATCATGCTGGGAGCCAAAGATGTGGCATTCCCCAGATTAAATTTGTGGAGTTATTATCTCTATATCATAGGTACGGTTTGCTTTCTCATTACCCTTGCCGTAGGTCAGCTTGATACAGGATGGACCTTTTACACTCCCTACAGTTCCAGTTCAGCTAATAGCAACACCAATGTGATCATGGCAACCATGGGAGCGTTTATTCTCGGTTTCAGTTCCATATTCACCGGCATTAATTTCCTGGTCACTATACATACCATGCGACCAGCCGGAATGACCTGGTTTCGCATGCCCTTGTTGCTATGGGCGTTGTATGCCACTTCAGTGATTCAAGTGTTGGCAACTCCTGTTCTGGGCATCACCTTATTGATGCTCATTGTGGAGCGTGCGTTGCAAATTGGTATTTTCGACCCTGCATTGGGTGGTGATCC
This sequence comes from Planctomycetia bacterium, assembly GCA_016795155.1. Classification (NCBI taxonomy): domain Bacteria; kingdom Pseudomonadati; phylum Planctomycetota; class Planctomycetia; species Planctomycetia bacterium. Next base: position 81,871 of record JAEUIE010000006.1, read on the forward strand.
TGTGCTGTTCCAGCATTTCTTCTGGTTTTACAGTCACCCGGCTGTTTACATTATGATCGTCCCAGGAATGGGTGTGGCTAGTGAATTGATCTCCACATTCAGCAGGAAAACCATCTTCGGTTATCGCCAGATTGCACTTTCCAGTGTGGGTCTGGCACTGATTGGCTTCCTAGTCTGGGGGCACCATCTTTTCACCAGCACCCAGTCCGACATCGCTAACATGATTTTCAGCTTCCTGACTTTCTTTGTAGCCATTCCTTCTGCCATCAAGGTATTTAACTGGCTGGCAACCCTGTATAAAGGATCGATCAGTTTTGAAACTCCCATGCTTTATGGGCTTTCCTTCATTGTGATTTTCACGATCGGAGGATTAACAGGGCTTTTCCATGCCACGCTGTCAACCAGTATCCCGCTGCACGACACCTACTTTGTGGTAGCCCATTTTCACTATGTGATGATGGGTTCTGCACTGATCGCATTCATCGGCGGCATTTTTTACTGGTGGCCTAAAATGACCGGCAAGATGTACAACGATCTTCTTGGTCGAATCGCAGCTGTCATTATCTTCATCGGTTTTAATGGTACCTTTTTCCCACAGTTTGTCATGGGTTCAAAAGGCATGCCAAGGCGGTATTACAACTACTATGCTGAGTATCAGCCATACCACAAAGCTTCAACTTACAGTTCGTATTTCATGGCTTGTGGTTTTGTACTCGCTGGCTTCACTCTTGTTCAATCACTGGTACGTGGCCGAAAAGCTCCACCAAATCCATGGGGAGGAGCAACGCTGGAATGGCAGACAACTTCTCCACCACCAACGGAGAACTTCTATCACACACCGGTCATTGACGACATACCGTATAACTATGAACGCCAAACCTACTTGGGTCCAGACAAAGGCTGGAAGGATGAGCACTTTGCCCATGAATGGGATGACATTGTTGCTCACCAGGATGGTCTTTCCAGTACCCCCAACGGTAACAATAACAAACACTAACATCTGTGATTTGACAATAATGTTCAATCACACGCAGAACCACTCTTACTAAAACTTTTTGCCGAGCTTTCACGATGTCAGATACAGCTCAAAGCCACGATGACCATGGACATGCTCACTCTAAGCATCTGGCACATCATTTCGATAGTCTTCAACAGCAGTTTGAGGCAGGCAAACTCGGTATGTGGGCTTTCATCGCCCAGGAAATCCTGTTCTTCAGCGGACTTTTCTGCGCCTATGCTGTTTACCGTTACAACCACCCCGAAGTATTCGTCTATGCCCATCACTTTCTTGATACGAATCTTGGTGCCATAAATACCTGCGTCTTGTTGTTCAGCAGCTTAACGATGGCGTGGGGTGTACGCTGTGCACAACTGGGACAAAGAAAAGGTTTGATTCTCTGTCTCTGGCTAACAATCCTGTGTGGTTTCGGCTTTATGGGTATCAAGTACATTGAATATACCCATAAGTGGCATGAAGGACTACTGTGGGGGACCCGATATCATCCCAGTGAAGAAGCTCTTGAGCATGCCTTCAGCCATGGGCAGGAAGGGTCGAAATTTTCCCCACCTCCTGAACCGGCCAATGTACGTACTTTTTTTGCAATTTACTTCTGTCTGACCGGCCTGCATGGCATTCACGTGCTGGTGGGCATTGGCCTGCTAGCGTGGTTATTGATTCGTGCATACCGTGGTGATTTTTCACCTGAAAATTTCACTGCTGTCGACTTTATCGGGCTGTACTGGCATATCGTCGATTTGATCTGGATTTTCCTGTTCCCACTTCTTTACCTCATTCACTAAATCAAGCTGTCAGGCTTATGATTTGCCTTCAGCTTGGAGTTACCTATGAGCAGTATTACCGATCCAACACCTTTGCATACGCATGAAGATACCACTCACCATGAGGGGGATGGAGAACATTGTCCTCATGGGCTGGGCCATATTTCACCTTGGCAGACTCTAGTCAAGGTTTGGGCTGCGTTGATGGCATTGACCATCCTGACCGTGATGGCAACTTGGGTGAATCTTGGCAGCCTGAACATCTGGATTGCCATGGCAATCGCTGTGGTTAAGGGTGCTCTGGTTGTGCTTTATTTCATGCACATGAAATACGACCGGCCATTTATCGCCTACATATTCACGTTTTCACTGGCGTTTGTTGCATTCTTCCTGGGAATGGTGATGCTGGATAGCAAATCGTATCAGCCTGCCGTGGAAATTCGCCGACTGGATGAGATACAGGTTACCGCTGCTCCAGTGTCGACTCCTGCAGCCCCTGCACCTGTCAAGTAGGTTGCCTGACAAAGTACACCAGACCCCAGTTGTACCACCGTTCTACCACCTGGGGTACTACATGAGCCTCTCTTCCAATTTGTGCCTCAAAGTTGGATGAATATAATCCTTCATAAAGTGCAGTATTCCTAGATCAACGAATTCGTCTACTAATGCTTCAGGGGTGGGATGATCCAAAGTTCTTGCCACTTCATCCTGCAACAATTCTGCAAAGCGTCTCCGTGCACGACGTAGCAATTGCCGGTAAGTATCTGGACGTATAGGCTTGTTTAACGCCATTTCAGCCTTGGCTGCCAATGCTGTCGATGTCATTCCCGGATGGTCGACTGCCAGCTTGAGTATGGTGTAATAGGCCGCATTGAGCCTGCCCTGGTCCTGGAGATGTTTGAAAGTCTTCCAGGTTCGCTCAAGCAGACATTCTCGCCATTGATTCACCCAGATCGCATCCAGTTCCGCTTCCGGACCTGGATGTTCACTAATCAGGCTTTCGAGTTCTGGTTCATGCGAGGGCGCCTTGGCCTGATTGCGCCAATACTGAAAAACTGCATGACGTAAAGATGAACGCAGATAATCTCTGAATCTACCTGCATTATTCCTGATTTCTCCAAGCCCTCGCTTCAGAATACCAAGCAGTACATCGTGAATGACTTCCTGAACCACATCCGGATTTTTCAGTAATGCCGTTAGGTATTTCCGAACGGCAACTTCATATCGCAACACAAAGTAGGAGAGATCATCAACTCGCGACCAGTGAGTCGTGATGGCGTCGAGTCTCGATATACGCTTGACAGGGACAGGCGTCACACACTAACCTCTTCATGAGGGTGATGGGTACAAATAGTATAGATCGAAACAACGTACAAAGCGCAAGCGAATCTCAAGATAATTTGAATTACCCATATTTCCCAAAATTCCAAATAATGAGTATTCTCGTGAGCTAATTAGAGGGATCTTTGTTACTTCAGTGAGTCTAACAGAGTTACAACCGTTAAATCTCTGATTACCACTATCTTTTCGGCCGATATTAAAGTATGTACGTCCAGTGCGGGGAGCATGAGGGGCGTATTTGAGTGGGGGAGTTGATCGTGCAATATCTAAGCACCCTGACAACAGCTTGCTGCATACTATTGCTGGCAAATGGTGTATGCTTTGCTCAGGAAAACAAACCTCAAAGCACTGCAGCACCAACCACTGCCATTCCTGAAAATTATTTCAAGATAACCAATGGTCCACGTACCATGGAACTTGATCCTGTGACGCTATTCCCCGCTGGCGGTCCCCCTTATTCACTTTTTAGTCCTTTTTATGTTTACGCCAGACCGACGGCTTCCATCAGCACCGGACATGGCTCTCTGGCCCAGATATTGAACACTGGCATTGGTGCCGATGTTGGTATACGCAGTCTGGCTTACAATGAGCAAAGATCAGCTGCATGGTATGGTGATCTAGGATTAGGATACATTTACAACAACTCAAAAGATAACGACATCAATTTGATTGTTCGGGATGGCCCGGTTACCGTCTCACGGTTTGGCAGCCAGATTCAACTCGATGGAGTTACGTCCCTGGGCATAAAGGATCTGCATCGTGTTCATGCACGTCTGGCTCTCGGACGTGAGTTTTATTTTCAATCTGAGTGGTTTAACGGCATGAATTATTCACTGGGTGGTGATTTTGGTGGAATTTGGGGACAAGCAACCGTTAAGACCACTGTCAATGATAGACAAATTGACGGTCTGCAACCAACTGATGACATCGTGTATAATCCAGCAGATGGACACACCTCTGGTGTTACGAAGGGTTTCTTTATTGGAACTAATTTCAATGTGATACTTCCTCGCCGTACGCATGATTTCATAATCGGAACACGACTGGAATGGCAACGCGAGTATTTCAACAAACTGGTGGATAATAATGACGGTGCAAGTCAACTCAAACTGATGTTGGAGGTTGGGTGGAGATTCTAAGGAAAAATGCCTCCGTTCTGGAGGCATTAGTCGGATTACCAATCTGCAATGATGACTAATTAAGCCTGTTCCAGGACGGGAAGAGGCATAGCTGAAATCGTCGAAGCCTCTGGTGGATTTTCGACCTTGATGGTAGCTGGAAGTGCAAAATAACGTTGTACCTTTTCAAAAGGCATACCCACCAGGTAGAAGATGGTGCCCAGGTAAATTCGCATATCCAGCCAAAAGCTGCGGCGGTTCACGTAAACGCGATCAAGTACCAGCTTTTTCCTAACACTTTCCAAATCAGTATCGGGTGGAAGTTGAATCTGTGCCAGACCAGTAAGACCAGGCTTGACCAGAAGGCGATCACGATACCGAGGCAGTGCCTTTTCAAGCGATACCACCAGTTCAGGCCGTTCCGGTCTTGGTCCAATCAAACTCATTTCACCACGAAGTACATTCCACAATTGTGGAAGTTCATCGATATGACTTTTTCGCAAAATTCTGCCCACCGGAGTCACCCTATTATCGCGAAAAGTACACCACTTGATTCCTGACTGTTTTTCGCAATCATGGTACATCGAGCGCAGTTTATAGATGACATAGGGCTTTCCGTTGAGTCCCAATCGCATCTGGGTGTAGAAGGCCGGCCCATGCGAAGTCAATCTTACAAGTAAAGCCGAGATCAGAATGAATGGTGAACTCAGCAACAGAATGATGGCTGCCGCTATAAAATCTAGAATTGATTTTACATGGTGATAAATGAGATATCCGCCAACTTTGAGCTTGTAACCTGAAGGCAGACTAGGCTCATCTGGCAGCCTGATATCGGAATCAGTAGGTTTTGTAGCTTCAATTTCCATAAAAGTGACGCGATCACTGATAGGAACTTGAGCATTTACAACCTTGTCATTGTCTAAGCGAGCATTCGTGCTCACAGGCTCTCCTTTACAAAAATGAAACGATCAGCACCGTATCTGGAGAGATTGGCTTGGTGCTGATAAATGGAACCAACTGTCAAGGATTCTGTTGATGGAATCAATGCAGTTGATTGTGAGAAGAATCTATGGATTGAGTGAAACCAATCAGACAACACAGTGAGAAAATTCTGGAGATAATTGCATAAGCAGGGCTGTGATGAAATCTGCCCCAATCGAATGATTGAAGAACGACAAAGCCGACTGTATCGCCCACTAAAACGCATGGTGCAACTTCTCTGTTGTGTAGGCTGGATTCAGCTGGGCCGTTGCGTTATGGGAAAATAACGCTGTTCTCACTGATTCTCGTGGGCGACGAGATTACTTGGAGAGACTGAATTGCCTTTCATAGTTATGCATATTTATCATGAAAATATCAACGTTTGTCAAATGAATAATTTATGAGTCTCTTGCTTTTTCATAAATTTGATGTTCGGGAGTGTTTTACCTCGTAATTGGCAGTTTGCCTGCACAAGTGTTTACCTCAATCTATAACAACGTTATGCACTCAACACATGAGATTGAACAACAAGCTCAATTAGCCATTGATCATTTCGGTGTACCCTCTGACATTGCTTCCCAGATGGTCAGTAGGGTAATTCAGGCTGAAAAACAGGGAGTATTTCTAAACGTACTTACGCTGTTACGGGATGGGGGGTTTCTCACCGACGAACAAGCAGATCAAATACTGAAAAACAGCGATGGGTCATTTATTGCCGTTCAACATGCAGAAGTACAGAAACTGGATGTTGAGTACTTTGATGATGAACATCCCAGGTTCATCGGTGGTTATGAACTCCTGAAAAGACTTGGCGGTGGAACCATGGGTGCTGTATACCTGGTGTCGCAACCTCAATCCAACAAGCGTTATGCTATGAAAGTGCTTGGGCCTCAATGGCGCAAGCATGAAACCCTTCTGATCCGGTTTCAACGCGAATCTCAACATGCAGCCAAGTTGGATCATCCTAATATCGTTCGTGGATTCTATGCAGGATCTGACAAAGAAACTGGTCGTCATTACTTTGTGATGGAATATGTAGATGGGATCAGCGTTCAGACTTTATTATCTCAACGAGGGAGACTACCTCCAGGCGTAGCCCTGCGCATTATCTGGGAAATAGCTCACGGTCTGGCACATGCGCATTCCAAGGGTATTGTTCATCGAGACATTAAACCAGCCAACATCCTTATTGATCCGGCTGGAGTTGCCAAACTCGCAGATTTTGGATTAGCCAAAGACCGATTCACCAACGATGTTTCTCTCACTAAAACAAGGCAGGGTTTCGGTACACCGTTCTATATGCCTTACGAGCAAACCATCTCGGCACGCCAAGCCGATCAGCGAAGCGATCTTTTTGCTCTTGGTGCCACTGGATACCACATGCTGACTGGCCGATTGCCTTTCGAAGGTCAGACCCCTCTGGAAATCACCGAGAAAAAGCAGACAGGCACCTACCCTCCTGTTTCCGAACTTGTTCCAAGCCTGAATCCCAAGATTGATGCTTTGCTCGCCAAATTGCTTGCCCGGAAACCTGAAGATCGTTTTCAATCCGCCAGCGACCTCATCATTGCGCTGGATGCTTCTAACCTGGTTCCAGCAAAGCTGAATTGGGACGAAGCAACCGTTGAAGAACGTGGCACCGTTCATATTGCGGATCAGCCGACCAATCACGATGATAACGTATCGGATCAGGAAAAAGAACGCGCCTGGTATCTCTGGTCAGGAAGACAATCTGGTAAACTGGTTTGTAAAAAGGCGACAACAGAACAAATCCGCGAGGCACTCAGTAAAAAGACTTATACACTGGAACAACCAGTTAGCCGTTCACCCCGGGGCCCTTATCGGCCATTACGTGAGTTTATTGAATTTCGAATGCCCACTGTTACAGAACCAATCATGAAAACGCCAAGGCGATGGCCCGGCTGGATGGTATTCGCAGGCTTTACATTGTTCTGCCTGCTTTTCATGTTACTTCTCTGGTTTATGGCTCCTCATATTCAGAAATGACAGATCTCTGGGGAAGCCGACTCATTGTGGCGTCTGCCGCTCTATGCTGGAGCATGAGTGGCTTTTTTGTCAAACTCCTTACTGAATCGCAATCATGGATGGGAGAGGTTCGGGCGGTTGCGCCTGAGCAGATTGCCTGCTGGCGATGCCTCTTTGGAGCATTGGCTATCGCGCCGTTTCTGCGACTGAGAATGTTGCAATGGCATCCAATTCTGGTGATTACCGCATGTTGCTTCACGCTGATGAATGGATTATTCATTGCAGCAATGTCGATAGGCGGTGTCGCTGAAGCTGCATGGCTGCAATATACAGCACCATTCTGGGTATTTCTCGTTCAAGTAATCATCCTGCGACGGTCCCGAGCTTCTCAACGAGATTGGTTGGCACTTGCAATTGCCATGACTGGGGTTGTCATCATCGTCTTTGGCAATCTTCAAAGTGATCAATTCGCATCAGCATCAATGGCATTAGGTGCGGGAATTGCCTTCGCCGGGGTTATTATCGGGTTGTCTTTGTTACAGCATTTGTCCTCAATCTGGTTGACATTCGTGAATCAACTGACTGCAGGACTTCTGGCATTACCCTGGGCCATGGCCACACCTTGGCCAGAAGGTTGGCAGTGGTTTATTCTTGCTCTATTTGGTGCTGTGCAGGTTGCATTGCCTAATTGGCTGTTGTCGAAAGCGATGTACCATTTGCCTGCACATGAAGCATCTCTTATCACTCTTCTCGATCCATTATTGGCACCATTCTGGGCATACTTGATCACGTATCAGATTCCATCCAGCACTACAGTTGCAGGAGGGATCATTTTCCTGGCGGCACTGATCTTGAGATATCTTCCGCTGAGAACTACCACTGCCAGAACTTAACGCGGAGGCAAGGGAATAGATGGGCCAGTTTCAGCATTGGGTGGTGGACTAACAGCTTGGCCTGCAGGGGGCGGTACCACTAAGGGCGCCGTTGACATTCCACCACCTCCTCGTTGCCTGAATTCGTCCGCCTGTTGTTTCAGTTCATCTCCCGATTTCTCTCGCACCGGCTGCAATTGATAATTGAATACTCTTCTATCGCGATATTCGATCGGACATATCTCAGCCAGAAAATCGATAGCTGGATATTCATACGCGTTGGCAGGTACTGGTTGAAGTACCTCAAGTGGTTCGAAGCCATCCTTAAACAATGTGAATTTATAATTTCCATGATCGAGGAATACGTTTGTTGGAACGTTACATGGCGTTGTACCTACCTCAACATTGTTAACAAATACTCGTGCCCCAGGTGGTTCGCTCATGATGGTCATACGGCGATAGATGCACCCGGTGCAGGGTGAGGTAATTATGATAAAGCCCAAAAGCAGTAAGATCTTACGCATAACCAATCCTTCTCAACTACAATGAAGACGGACATATTCATTCCACGTCTTAATTGAGGCTTTTGGCCATAGCAAAGCCTCAAAGTATAGTCAAGGCAAGCTTGCAAGCCCATATCAGACACCTGAATGGCCTTCGCCTTGTTCTCTTGAGTTCAGCAACTATATTAATAGTCCGTTAGTAAGTACTTCTGGTGGAGTGTGCGCACGATGACTGGCATAACTACTGATATTAAAGCGATGTTTCTCGAAAAAGATGATTGTGATGCAGGAACGGTGCAAAGATTACGTGATGGATTGGCCCAGGGACATCCCCAATATAAGGCACTGCGTGAATCGGTTGATGCCATGAAGGTCAAACTGGAAGCAGGTGGACCACAAGAGAAGAAGTGGCATTTGAAGTTGGGGGTAGCTAACTGGTTTCTGGGGCGAACACGTGACGCTGCTGATCATCTTCACAAAGCAGATACCGCCCTGTCACAATTTTATCTGGGACGAGCATTGGCCCAACTGAACGATATGGACGAAGCCCATAAAGCGTTTGAACGTGCAGAAAAGATGGGTTATACGGCAACTCAAGTACAACTGCAGCGAGCAGGGCTTTATCTGCACCAGAAGCAGTATAAGCAGGCAAAAGAACTGATCAATCGACTGGAAAGCATGAGCAGTCATTCTGGTGAATACCACTTCCAGAAAGGTTGCCTGTTACTTGAAGAAGGCGATCGATCGGGTGCACTGGCCAGCTTTGAGAAGGCGATCGAAATTGATCCCAACCACTCAGGTGCTTTGTTCCAATTGGGATATTACAACGACCTGGCTGGAAACGATGAAGAAGCTATCGGATTTTATGAACGCAGCGTTTCTCAACTTCCCGCCAGCAAGGGTGCATTGAATAATCTGGGTATTCTCTATGAGGATAACAATCAGTACGAGAAAGCACACAATTGCTATCGACAGTTGAGTGAGGCTTTCCCAACTGATGGCAGAGCCAGACTTTTTCTCAAGGATGCTGATGCATCCCGTGAAATGTTCTTCGATGAAGACGCTGAACGACGCTTTGACAAGTTTTCACAGGTACTTGAAGTTCCAGTTACAGACTTCGAACTGTCCGTGCGAAGCAGAAACTGCCTGAAAAAGATGAACATCCGGACGCTCGGTGATTTGACACGCGTAACTGAATCACAATTGCTGGCCAGCAAAAACTTTGGTGAGACATCACTTGATGAAATCAAGGATATGTTGACAGCTAAAGGCTTGAGGCTTGGCCAGGCTTTGGAAGAAGGTGCGCGTTACGACCCACGCTTCCGAGCCAATCAGCCTCAGTATTCTCCCGAAGAACAAGAGGCGATGAACAAACCCATCAGTGAATTGAACTTTTCGGTGCGTGCCCGTAAATGTATGAACCGTTTGAGTATCAGTACAGTTGGTGAATTGATTCAGCGAACTGCTGATGAACTTCTGGAAATGAAGAACTTTGGGCAAACTTCATTGGTAGAGGTTCGTGAAAAGCTCACTGAACTCAATTTGAAGCTTCGTGGCGACTGATCAAATCAGTCCCGCGCTACCCCTTCTCAAAGTTGCCCCCGAGTTTCATTCGGGGGCACATTTATTCCCATGCCTCCTGTCAGCTTTACACTTCTGAGAAACGACGGAAAAGCGCGGCTTGGACAATTGTCGACGCCGCATGGCACCTTTGAAACCCCCATGTTCATGCCTGTTGGCACCCAGGCTACCGTTAAGGGATTAACCCCAGAAATGGTGAAGCAGTGTGGTGCCCGCATTATTCTGGGAAATACTTACCATCTTGCACTGCGTCCCGGAGCAGACATCATCGCTGAACTGGGTGGTTTGCATCGATTCATGAACTGGGATCAAGCCATTCTAACAGACTCGGGTGGTTATCAGATTTTCAGCTTGGCTGCTCAACGAAAAATAACTGACGAAGGTGCTTTTTTTCGCTCGCATCTGGATGGTTCTCCATTCTCTCTCACTCCAGAAAGTGCGGTCGATATACAGGAGAAACTTGGTTCTGATATTGCGATGGTGCTGGATGAATGCCCACCTGGGCTTGCAGATCCAGAGGTGGTAAGACGGGCAATGGATCGCAGCATTCTGTGGGCTAAAAGATGTCAGCAGGCGCATCGCCGTGCTGATCAGGCACAGTTCGCAATAGTACAGGGTGGCATGAACGTCGCCTGGAGGATTGAATGTGCTGAGCAACTGAAAATGCTCGATTTCCCTGGGTATGCGCTGGGTGGTTTCAGTGTCGGTGAACCGGGTGAAGTCATGTTGCAGGTCTTAAGTGAAGCAGCAGACGCATTGCCTGTGGATAAACCCCGCTACCTGATGGGGGTAGGTAAACCTGAAGATATTCTTTCAGGAATTGCCCGTGGCATTGACCTTTTTGATTGCGTATTACCCACACGCAATGGCCGTAATGCCCAGGCGTTAACCTCAGATGGACCAGTGCGATTGCGTAATGCCAAGCATAAACGAACTGAATTGCCTCTGGATTCGCAATGTCGATGTTATACCTGCTCTAACTATACCAAAGCTTACTTACACCATCTGTTCAATGCAGATGAAATGTTAGGCCCAACGTTAATATCACTGCACAATATTCAGTTTTATCTCGATTTAGTATCCAAAGCTCGCCTGGCAATTAATGCCGGATGCTTTGACCGCTTCCATCATGAAAACCTTGTCCGTTGGCAGTCAAGCACTTACAATCAACAGTCTGACACGGAATTGCCTTGATTTGTGGTTATTATGACATCTTTCGTTTTCTGTCTTTTGGCTCAAGCTGCCGGTGGTGAAGCAGCCCCTGCACAGGGTAATGCTGAGCCCGGAACTGGTGCAGCACTGCAACCACTAATCTTTTTCGGTATCCCGCTACTGCTAGCATGGTTTATTCTTTTGCGGCCTGCACAGAAGCAGGAGAAAGAACGCAAGAAGGCCATTTACCTGATTAAGAAGGGTGACGAGGTCACCTTCTCTGGCGGCATTCTTGGCACGGTAGCATCCATCAAGGAAAAGACGGCAGGAACTCCAGGAGACCAGGACGAAATCATCGTCAAAGTGCTCGAAAGCAAATTGAGAATTCTGCGTTCTAGCATCTATTCCATAACGCCTGCCTCCGAAGCAACATCACAGGAGTCTGCATCGGGTTAATGGATGCAGAGTAAAAACGACAACCTGAAGCCCTTGGGCGTAACCTGAGGGCTTGTTAAATGGATAAGACATTCACTTTTCTCTAGCCCCGATTGTGACAATGACTGCACTGATATCAATTCTGATTTTAATCGCACTGATTGTCGGCTTGAAACTTCTGTTTACCAGGCTGTTCCCCGGATTTGAATGGCGACTTTTGCTGGTCACCGTTCCGGTAATACTAGCAACCTGGATTACGGTGGTTGCATTTCGCAATTACATGGATCCTACTGCTGAAGGTAAGCGTTTCACTCTGGGTGTAGACCTGGCAGGTGGATCTATTCTGGTTTACGAAGTTGATCCTGCATTCTGGGAACGCCAATCCGATGCTTTCAAACGTGAATTCAGTGCAGAGCAATTGGCTTCGCGCATCAAAACACGAGTCGATCCGAGTAATCTTCTTGAAACCACCATTCGACCTATTCAGGGAGATGCCAGCAGACCACCACGCGTCGAAATTGTACTACCCATCAGCAATGATCCGAAGAATAAAAACAGCGCAGGGAAAATTCAGGAAATCAAACGACTGATCCAGCAACAGGGTCAGTTGGAATTCCGCATCCTGGCGCACAACAACTCGATGCCTGAATTCAACGATCGTGATGCCATTAATACCGCCAAGACACAATTGGCAGGAAAAGCAGATGAAATTGTGCTGCCCGGAAAAACTCCCCCTGCTCCAACAGGCTTGGAAGCTGAATATGAATGGCTCGAAATGTCAGCCAGCGAAATCGAGACACTGAAGCAAAATTTTAGTGCTGAATCGCCAGAAGGCTTTCGCATGATCGGGGATTACGCATATTTCAGTGCACCCAAGCAACGTACCATCGATATACCTGAAAGTGCACCTAACCTGGGTCGACATTTTGTTCTTACTCGCAAACCTATTGCAGATAAAGCACTGGTAACGGGTGACAACATGGATCCTGCATCCATTTTCCCTGACATGAATAATCTGCAATTTGTCGTCCGGTTTGGTATCAAGCCTGATGCTCAGGATCGATTCTTTGAACTCACCAAAGAAGTCAAAAAATTGATGGCTATTATCTTTGATGGAAAAGTAATATCAGCTCCAGAACTACAGGCACGGTTAAGCACGGGTGGAATTATCACCATGGGTGGCAGCGGTGCCGAAGCCCAAAGGCGAGTTACTGATCTGGCTCGCATTCTCCAGGCGGGCTCACTCCCTGCTGCACTGAAACCTGAACCAGCCAGTGAAATGACGATGGGGCCAGGACTCGGTGAAGATACGATCCGCAAGGGAACGCTGGCTGTTGCCGGTGCATTCCTCGCTGTCTGCGTGTTCATGATGATTTACTACCGCTTTGCAGGATTTGTCGCGGTAGCGGCGTTGTTCATCAATCTGTTGCTCACCGTAGCCTTCCTCGCCTTTGCCAATGCAGCCATTACGCTACCAGGCCTGGCTGGTCTGGTATTGATGCTGGGTATGGCTATTGATGCCAATGTGTTGATCTATGAACGACTTCGTGAAGAGCGTGAACGGGGCGCCAATTTCGCACTGGCGATTCGTAATGCCTATGACCGTGCGTTGCCAACTATTATCGATACTCACATCACATCCATTTTCACTGCCATCGTTCTTTATGCAGTCGGCACTGACCAGTTGAAGGGTTTTGGTATCTCATTGACGATGGGGTTGATCATCAGTTTGTTTACCAGTTTGTACATGACGAGATTGTTCTTTGACATTGCTCTCAGCAAAGGCTGGCTGAAAAATCTGAGCATGATGAAGTTATTCAGCAAACCTAACTTCGATTTCATGCGAGTTCGGCATTACTGGTTTGCAGCAACTGTCATACTCTCCATTCTGGGAGTTGCACTTTTCCTCTATCGTGGTGAAGAAGGACTCAACATCGATTTCACTGGCGGGACTGCTTATACCTTCCAGTTCAAAGAGCCCAAGAACATTTCGGAAGTACGTTCTGAGATCATGAAACACCCAGAGTTGCCAGAGCCTGCCGTAGATGCATTGTACCGTGATGCAACGCTCGGGACGGGTGCCACCAGAGAATTCACGGTTCGTACCACCAATAAAGATGCTATCAAAGTTCGGCAAGCAATCGAAAGTGCTTTTGGCAAAGAACTCTTATATGTGGATGCCAAAACCACTGATGTAACTGCTGTTCCTCCTGATAAGCAGGATAATGAAAAACGGGACCAGGCATTTGAGATTACTTTTTCGAATAAGGAACCACCCGCAGAGGAAGTTGCCAAGTTTGTCAATCAGTGGTTTGCGCAGCATGTTCCTGGCAGCAATAAAGACTTCTTCCATGTCAAAGGCATAACTCCTGGAACCCGACAGGGCAGCTTTAAGACATCCAGGGTTGAATTCAAGCTCCCTGCAGAACTGAAGAATAAGGCAGGTGATCTGGTTAAGTATGTAGTTCAGCAATTCAGCTTGCCTGTTTCAGATCGCCTGGAGAATTTCGACAGTCAACTGGCCCAGGAAACCCAGGGTAAGGCTCTTTCCGCCATTCTGCTCTCATGGCTCGCCATAGTTGGCTACCTCTGGTTCCGTTTTGGTAACTGGACCTTCGGTGTTGCTGCAGTGCTTTGTCTTGCACACGATCTGATGTTTACAGTCGGTATTATTGCGGGTTGCCATTACATAGTGGGTATGTTTGGCAATGTACTACTGTTGGAAGATTTCAAACTCGATCTCCCCGCAGTTGCTGCACTACTTACATTGGTTGGCTACTCAGTGAACGATACCATCGTGGTGTTTGACCGCATTCGTGAAATCCGAGGAAAGAACCCTGAATTGACCACAGCCATCATTAATGAAAGCGTCAATGGCACGTTGAGCCGAACGATTCTTGTGTCATTGGCCACCTGGCTCGTTGTCGTCGTGCTTTACATATTCGGTGGCGAAGGTGTTAAACTCTTTGCCTTCGTGATGGTGGTTGGAGTCATTATCGGAACCTACAGTTCGATTTTTGTCGCCAGCCCACTGTTGCTGCTACTGGGTGAAGGCAAGCCTCGAACAGCACCAACTGGCACAACGGGACGCAAACAGTTGCAAACTGCTTCCCGATGATTGCTTTAAAAATGGATTGCACCTTACAATGAAACGCTCGACAATGAGAATAACCTGTTAGACTCATAAACTTGAAAGGATAATCACATGCCTCAACCCATGCCACCACCACAACCTGCCAAAGGCATTGGCCTTATTGGCTGGCTCATATTTCTGGCTATCGGAGTAGCTGTCCTGGGCTATTCTCTAGGCTGGTTTGAATTGAAGAAAGATCCGATCACCAGCAAAACGCAGGTGGTCACTCACATGGAAAAATTCAAAGCTGATAAGGATGCATTCCTTAAAACTTCTGGTGAGTATCTCAACAAAGGCAAAGACAAACTTGCAGGGCTGCTGAAAAAGAAGGAAGAGAAACCAGCAGATAAGACAACCATTGAAAAAGAAATTGCCGAGGTACAGGCTCAACTCGACAAGCTGAAAGCCAGTTTGAAATCTGCTGAAGATGCTGCCGATGAGGCTTCCCTCAACAAAGCCAAGGAAGGGTTGAACGATAGCGTCAAGAAACTACTTGATAAGTAAATGATTCAATCCAAGCAAGTAGAACCCCCACGGATTTTTCCGTGGGGGTTTTATTTTGCAGCTGAAGTATATCATTAGTCTTTTTTACGCTTCAATTCAAAGATCATGCTCCTGCTGCCTTCCTTGGTTTCAAACTTGTCAGGCCTGGTGGTATCGCCATGATCTGCAGCACAGATCTTTACCTTGTCGTTGCCATCCCATTCGTAGATAGCCAGTTGTTTCTTGCCTTTTGTTTCACCATCGGTAACGGTGATATCCATGTGCATGGGCTTTTTGGAGGGATCGAGGTCCTGTTTGCCAGCTTCCATCAACTGATCGCCCAGTTTTTGTTCGTAGTTCTTGCCTTTAAATGTGAAGGTCATTTCCTTGTAGTTCGCTTCGTCGACCTTACTTCCTCCAAATTCCATAGCAGTCACCACCCAGGTACCTGTGAATTTCTTGTCTTCTTCAGCAACTTTGTCATCCTGTGGCAAAGCCTGCAGGCTGCAGAAGGCCAGGCATACCCAGGTCAATACCAGCAATCGTTTCATGTCCAGAACTCCTCAATGGGTGCAGAAAGAAATGACTTCTCTGCCAGATATGTCAATGAACCACTACCTCAGTGATTCATCACCGATAAGTTTAGGCGTACACCAGACCAAGGTAAAGGAATATCTGGACGGTTCCTCAAGACATTTGGGCTTGTTCATTTCGCTCTCATCTGGATACACTGTTTCGTCAATTCAATAACAGAGATTGGCATGGACGCCCGCCCTGTTGCTTTCATTACCGGCATTGCCGGCCAGGATGGTTCATATCTGGCAGAATTGCTGCTGCGCAAAGGCTATGCAGTACATGGACTGCTTCGTCGTAACAGCGATCCGTTCCCGATTCGCCTCAATCATCTCTATGGAAAGTTGCAACTGTGGCCTGGCGACTTATGTGATCTTTCTAGTCTTACCCAGCTTCTCTATCGCATTCAGCCTCGAGAGATTTATCACCTTGCTGCTCAAAGCATTGTTTCACAGAGCTGGAATCAACCCTTACTGACAGCGGACATTACTGCCCTGGGAACGCTGCGAATACTGGAAGCCATGCGGCAGGCTGTGCCCAGTGCACGTTTTTATCAATCATCTTCGAGTGAACAGTTTGGTTCAGTTAACTCCAGTCCGCAAAATGAAACCACTCCATTTCAGCCACGAAATATGTATGGTGTTTCGAAGGTCTTTGCTCATCAGACAACCGTTAATTACCGAGAACATTATGGCCTGTTTGCCTGTTGTGGCATCATGTTCAATCACGAATCTCCACGAAGAGGAAAAGAGTTTGTCACTCGCCGTATTAGTCAGGGTGTTGCTGACATTGCATCGGGCAAGAGTGATGTGCTGACGCTAGGAAGCATGGATGCCCGCCGCGACTGGGGATTTGCAGGCGACTATGTGGATGCCATGTGGCGTATGCTGCAACAGGATTCCGCGGAAGATTATGTCATTGGCACGGGTGTCACTCATACTGTTGAACAACTGGTTGAAACCGCCTTTAACCATATTGGCCTTTATTATCAGGACTGGGTTAAAGTAGATCCTGATCTCGTACGCCCTGCCGAAGTAAATGAATTGCGAGCAGACGCCAGTAAGGCACGAGACAAGCTTGGCTGGGAATCAAGCCTTTCTTTTTCCGATCTGATAGGAATGATGGTTGAAGAAGATCTCAGGGTGATTCAGCGCACTAGCCCAACTATCCTCAGTTTGCCTACCCGTAGATTGGCGAAGACTGCATAACGCAAAACAGCCTGATCTGAAGATCAGGCTGTAACGATATAGCAATGCTATTTGCTACTGTTCAACTATTTAGCCTGAGCAGGAGCAGGAATTGGCTGAGCAGCAGGGGAAGCATGCACATGAGCTGGAGCATTATTGCCGCAGCTGGTGCAGATATCTCGACAACTGTCACAAGTATCATGACAGCAACCCATCAATGCGGAAACAACGGCAACCGCAACGAAAGACATGAGTGTACGCATGGATCGGCATCCTACCTGATAATTTGCGCCTTTCCCAATTGCAAACTCGCTGCAAGGCAATTCGTTTGCAGGCGGATGATCCATCATCCCCCCCAATCGATCGGAAAGTGCTATTAAGGCAATCGACCAAACATGCAGGGCGCCTTTTCGCAAACCTCGTCAATCATCACGATCAGTATGTCAAAACGTATCGGTTCAATCGCTTATAATTGCTATGATGTTAAAGTATGACGATTGTGCTGTCTGTACGATTTTGAACTGTTTATGGTGGAGTTGCCATGCTCGGTGTAACACTTAATGCTAGAGCTTTCATGGAACGCAGTGCTCAGGAACTGCTCAGGATTGATCCTGCCCAGATGCAGAAACTGGCAGATCTGATCTTTCAGCGGTACGAAGCAGGCAGGTTTGTTTTCATCATTGGAAATGGTGGTTCAGGCTCAAATGCTTCGCACCTTTGTGAAGACCTGGGAAAATGCACACTCCGCCGGGAAGATTTTGACAACGATAACAAGAGACGCCTGAAGGTGCTCAGCCTGACTGATAATACCCCATACATTCTTGCCTGGGGCAACGACGAGGGATTTGACAGAGTCTTTTCTGAACAACTGAAAAATCTTGGAACCAAGGGTGATTTACTCGTAGCCATCAGTGGTTCGGGGAACAGCCCCAATATTTTGCGGGCAGTTGAATGGGCCAATAACCACGGCATCGAAACCGTGGGATGCACTGGCTTTGGCGGAGGCAAACTGAAAACCCTGGCCAATCATAACCTGCATGTCCCACTCGATGACATGGGAATTGTCGAATCCATCCATCTGACTTGTTTCCATTGGATCATCGATGACCTGCATAGACGGATTAATAATATCTAAGGAGATACGAACATATCCTGACTTACTCTAGCTATAGGCTACTGGCTCCTATACTTAATCTTTGTACTTAACTGTGAGTTGTTACCCATCAATGTCCCGCCGTAGCCGTGCCCGTGAAATCGCTCTGCAAGCCCTGTATCAACGTGACCAGAATAAATCCATGTCACAGGAAGATGCCATCAGCTTCCTGGCCCGTCGATTAGCAGAACCTGAACTCCTGGAATTGGGTAAATCACTGTTTCTGGGAGTTACCCAACATGTAACGGCCATTGATCAACGGCTGGCAGAAGTCGCTGACAACTGGTCAGTTGAGCGTATGGCTGTGGTGGATCGAAATGTCTTAAGACTGGGAATCTATGAACTTTATCATGGCCCAGAATTGCCTTTCAAGATAGTTCTGGATGAAGCCATCGAACTGGCCAAACGCTATGGTTCCGAAGAATCGCCTTCTTTTGTAAATGGCATCCTTGATAAGGTCGCCAATGAAAAGAAACAAACTGAAAATGCAGATGAATCCACAGCTGCTGAGCCTCCCACTGAACCTGTTCCAACCCTATCATAAAGGTACGACCGAAGCAGCTAGTGCTGGTTGAGCAATGCGCTCATGGCCAGTTAGCATCACTCTCGTCACATTTGCGATTATTCACGTTTCCAGTTATTGAGTTCAACATGGGTTTTTTCGACAAAATTAAGAAAGCACTGACCAAGACACGGCAGGCATTCTCTGGTGTAGCTGGCCTGTTCGGCTTGCGTGGCCGTGTTGACAAGCAATTTCTTTCACAACTCGAAGAAAAACTCTACCTCGCCGATGTAGGTACTGCAACGCCTTTGATCGTTGAACGAGTCAAGCAGGCATTTCTTGACAAGGAAGTCGGCAAGGATGTTCAGGACTTTGTCAAAAGAGAACTCGTCAGCATCATTGCTGCCAATGACACTGCATTAATCAAGAAAACAACTCCTCCTACCGTAGTCATGGTTTCCGGAATTAATGGTTCAGGAAAGACAACCTCCATCGCCAAGTTAGCCAACCTGCTGCAAAAGCAAGGCAACAAGGTTATCGTCGCTGCCTGTGATACCTTTCGCGCTGCAGCAGTGGAACAACTCACAATTTGGAGCCAGCGGCTGGGCTGTGAAATCATCAAGGCTGGTCAGAATGCTGACCCTGCTTCAGTGGCCCATGACGCTGTTGCTGCAGCTATTGCCCGTAAAGCTGACTACCTGATTATCGATACCGCAGGCCGACTGCACACGCAGGCCCATCTGATGAAGGAACTGGAGAAAATCTGGCGTATCGTCGGTAGGCAAATTCCCGATGCCCCGCACGAAAGCATCCTGGTGCTCGACGCCACCACCGGTCAAAATGCTGTGATCCAGGCTCAGGAGTTCCTCAAGACCGTCAATTGCACCGGCATCATCCTCACCAAGCTCGATGGCACCGCCAAGGGTGGCAGCATCATCGCCATTCGCCAGAAATTAAACCTTCCCGTCAAGTTCATCGGAGTTGGCGAAGGCATTGATGATATGGAAGCGTTTGATGCACAGAGCTATGTGGATGGATTGTTTGAAGATGTGTGATTCATAAATGCGAGCGTCTGGCCGTTACGCCGACGTGGGAGTGATAAAAAGAAAGCACACATCGGCCTTACGGCCTGACGCTCACAAAAGTAAAAGTTATCTTTGTTGTGGACATATAGCATCAACAACGCTGGCTCAATTATCATCGATCTTCCTTTATTACCTTCTGCCTGACTCTCTTGACAGCAGCCCTCACTGGTTCAAATGCCTGCTGAATGGATTCAATTGACTTGACAAGTGCCTTGGTATCTCCATTGCTGATGGTGAGATTCGCCGCCTCGATCTGTGCTTTTGTTTTCTCGATGGATTTGGCTAATACGTCAGTCGTCGGCTGATCTGCAAATTGTAACCAGGCGGAAAACGCTGGGCCGTTGGATAAAGCGCTCAGCGAGTACGTGACCCTGCTGAGTTGAAAAGCCACCGCTAACTCATCATTCTTCTTTGCTGCAAGCTGTGCCTCTATCAAGCTTGTGTCAATGCTTTCAAGCTGTTGCACCATCGAGGCTGGTGTCATACGGCCCAGCGCGGGCGTGGAAAGCAAAAAAGGTAATATCATTGACACCGACATGATTACCACCACCAGTAATAATCCCAGTGCCATGCTGTTCAGCACCGACAGCCGCATGAAAGGCTTGTTCTCGCTCTTCACCCGCCATTCAAATAGTGCCCACAAGGCAGCAAAGCCTAACACTGACCACCAGAACCATTGATCAATCGTGGATGCAACTCCGTAGATAAAATCAAACATCCAGTTGACAATGGAGCGAGCATCATCTGGTACAGGGATGAAGCCATCATGCTTCAGCTTTTTCATCTTCGGGAGCAGATAGATCATGCAGAAGAAACAAAAGAGAATCTCCAAGACGATGATGCCCACCACCATTAAGTACGTCCAAGTCGCCCAGAGCCACTTCGCTTTCATGGTCTTCTCCTTCCATTCCATCGCCTTGTCGATCACCATGGCCAGCATCATGCGATGTCCGTGGGTTGCCTCCAGTTCACTGCGTACGGTCTCCGGCGTTCCAAACTCCGCAAGTGCACGGTCGATGGCTTTTTGCTCCGAGAGCCCCGCCGTCTGATGCTGCGATATCGCATCCAGCAGATGTTCGCGCAGTTCCTGCCGGACATGTTCCCGCAATGCCTTGGGACCGCCCATGCTCCGGCACACCTGTTGCAGATAGTGCTCCAGCTTATTCATGGGATTTCTCCAGGATGCTGTTAACCGCCTTGCCCAATTCCTGCCACGACTGCTCCTTCTCCTTCAAAGCAGCCCGCCCTGATTTCGTGATGTGATAATATCTCCGCTTGCGACCCGTTTCCTTCTCTTCCCACTCTCCAGTGATCAACCCTGTCTGTTCCAATTTGTGCAGGCTTGGATAAAGCGATCCCTCTCGCCATTGAAAAGCGCCATCGGTATCACGATGCACGGTCGCAGCAATCTCATAGCCATACATCGCCTTCCTGCTTAAAAGCGAGAGGATGAGCAGCGACAATGTGCCTTTAAGTAGTTCCGTATCCATCGTGATCCACTAGCAAAGGAATCCGATACATTGGATTCCTATGTATTAACTGAAATGCTAACTGCTGTCAAGTAATTAACGGAGCTGAATCACAAATTCTTGATGATATGTAGGGCCTTGGGAACTCAACACGCTACTGAACAACACTACCTCGTTTACCCTGAACTCATCAGGCTCGAAGGGTTGTGTTAGAAATGCTTCCACAACTTCGCCAGGCACACGGCCATCACACCGGGCCAGCGTCAGATGCGGATGATATGGCCGCATTTCGGGCTGATACCCCACCATCACAAGCACTGCCTCCATTTCCCGATGTAATGACTGCAACTCTGTCGACTCGCGCACCCCTGCCCACAAAATCGTCTCTTTGCGATTGGCAAACTTCCCCAACGCTTCGATGGTTATCGAGAAATGTGGCGACCGTAATTTTTCCAGCCCCTGCCGATACACCTCCACTTCTCCTTCGCCGATAAAGTGCAGTGTCAAATGCATCTGTTCCGCCTTCACTAACCTTATCCCCGGCATTGGTGAAGGCTGCAGCGCCTGCAGTTTCTGAACAACTGCAGGAGGAAGAGCAATACCGGTGAATAGTCGTGCCATGGCGTAATCTCTTCGATCAAACATATACTGATCTTATTCACTAATAACTGCCGGGTAATTAATCATGCTCCCGTTGCTTTTCTTGCTCTCTCTGCAGTCCACTAATCCCGATCCCCACTCATTTGCCAACTCCCACCAGATCCGCACCGAACACCTCGACCTGCGTCTCAATGTCGATTTCGACAAGAAACAACTCACCGGCTACGTCACCCATCGCCTGAAGACGATGCCTGGCCAATCGCCGACGGAACTTGTTCTCGATACCCGTCAGCTCACCATCAACCGCTGTGAAATCAGCGACAATGACAAAGACTATAAGCCCACTACGCACCAACTAGACAAAGAAGACCGCATCTTCGGCTCCGCCCTGCACATCAAGATTACCCCTGCGACGAAGTATGTGCGCATCCATTACGCCACCAGCGCCGCTGCGAGCGGTCTGCAATGGCTGACACCCGCCCAGACCGCTTACAAACAACACCCGTTCCTCTTCTCGCAGTCGCAGGCTATCCACGCCCGTAGTTGGATTCCAGTGCAGGATTCTCCCGCAGTCCGCTTCACTTATACAGGTCTTGTGGATGTGCCATTCCCGTTACAGCCCGTCATGAGCGCCACCCGCCATGAAGCCAAGCCACGCTCGTTCAGCTTCACCATGGAACAGCCCATCCCCGCTTACCTGCTCGCCCTCGCCGTCGGCGACATCAAGTTTCAGCGTATTGGCAAACGCACAGGCATCTGGGCTGAACCCTCTGTCGTTGCCAAGGCTGCCAAAGAGTTTGAAGACATGGAACTCATGCTGGAAGCAGTGGAGTCGATGTATGGCCCCTATCGATGGGGAAGATATGACGTATTGATCCTGCCTCCCAGCTTTCCGTTTGGCGGCATGGAAAACCCGCGCATGACCTTCGCCACACCCACCGTGCTGGCCGGTGACAAGAGCCTGGTCTCGCTCATCGCCCATGAGATGGCCCATTCCTGGTCGGGCAACCTCGTCACCAACGCCACCTGGCGCGACTTCTGGCTCAACGAAGGGTTCACCGTCTACCTCGAACGCCGCATCCTCGAAAAAGTTTATGGCTCAAGCCGAGCGATCATGGAAACGCAAATTGGCCGCAATGTACTAGAGAAGTCTATCAAATCGATGAAACCCCGCGATCAGATTCTGCATATTGATCTTAATGGTCTCGATCCTGATGAGAACGTCACTGATATTCCCTACGAGAAAGGCTTTCTGTTTCTGTTGCATCTGGAGAAACTCATCGGCCGTGAACGCTTTGATGCCTTCCTGAAAGGCTGGTTCGCCAGTCATGCTTTTCAGAGCGTGACCACCGATGTCTTCGTTGCCTACCTCAAGAAAGAACTGCTCGACAAAGATGCAGCACTGGCCAAAGCGTTTCCACTGGATGGATGGATCAACAAACCCGGATTGCCCGCCGGGATTCCTGCTACTGTATCACCTGCTCTCAGTCATGTTGAGAAACTTGCCCAAGCATTTAAATCGAATTGGCTTGAAGCTCATGCTTTACCAGGCAAACAATGGTCAACCCAGGAATGGCTCTACTTTCTCCGATCTCTTCCGGAAACAATTCCAGCCAACAAACTGAAGGAACTCGACGATACCCATCACCTCACCCAGACCGGCAACAACGAAATCCTCTGCCAGTGGCTCGAAATAGCCATCCGGGCCAACTACGAACCAGCCTACCCCCGCGTTGAATCGTTCCTCATCACCGTCGGCCGTCGCATTTATGTTAAACCTCTCTACGAAGCGCTGATCAAGACGCCCCAAGGCAAAGAACGAGCGAAAGCCATATACGCCAAAGCAAGACCGGGGTATCATTCGATAACTGCGAACAGCATTGATGAGTTGTTGAAATAGTAGTTCTCACTCTCTGAGTGAGGACTACAAACCTCGCATCAGTTCCTTCATCTCCCGCACCGCCCGTTCCATGCCCACCATCACCGCTCTTGCCACTATGCTATGGCCAATGTTGAGTTCTTCTGCATGAGGCAAGGCAGCTATCGCTTGCACGTTCAGATAATTCAGTCCATGCCCCAGATGCACATGCAGTTTGGCTTCATTAGCCTGGATACAGGCTGCCTTCAGTCGGGCTATCTCCTCCGCTACCGCTGCTGCGTTCACCGCATCTGCATATTGGCCTGTGTGAAACTCCACTGCTTCCACACCTAGTTCCTTGCTGATTGTCACCTGGCGTGGATCAGCATCGATGAACAGTGAAACGGCGATTCCTGCCCCCTGCAGCGCTTTGATTGCTTCAGTCACAGCCTTCACGTTTGCCACGACATCCAGACCGCCTTCGGTTGTCAGTTCTTGCCGTTTTTCCGGCACCAATGTCGCATAGTCGGGTTTCGCCTTGCAGGCAATCGCCACAATCTCCGGCGAGCATGCCATCTCCAGGTTGAGTCGCCCAGGCACCGCATGCCGCAGTCGCAGCACATCGTCATCCTGAATGTGTCTGCGATCTTCCCGTAGATGGATCGTAATCCCATCCGCCCCGCCAAGCTGGGCCTGCACTGCAGCCCACACGGGGTCAGGCTCCCGACCTCGCCTTGCCTGACGAATGGTTGCAACGTGATCAATATTGACGCCTAGACGGAGCATTGAATTCTCTTTCTCACCTCTCCCCTGGCGGGAGAGGGGTTGGTAGTGAGGGGGTGCGCTTGCAGTGACCTAATCCGCACTCACTGGGAACGGATGCTGCTCAAACTTCGCTCCCATAGCCAGCCATCCGAGCAATCGCACCAAGGCAACAATGTAGAGCAATGCAGCAAAAGCCAGTGCCCCACCAACAGCCCAATCAACTGCCGCTTTGAATACCGAATCTGGCACCCAGAGTACGAAACTGACTGCCAGCAGAACCATCACGGGGATGACGATCCAGCTAAGAATCGCATGCTTCTTCTTCCAGGGTCGATACAGGCTCAGCATACAAAACGGAGCCAGCAAATAGTCCATGCTCCATCCTGTTTCACCCAGTGCAGTTCGACAACGTGCCAGCGTGCGGGGCACCATCTTGCGATAGAAAATGGCATATGCCTTTCCTACACCGAGCAGAATGATCAATCCGTAGAGGAACCAGTCGAATGCTGTCAGCGGAATCCCTTCCGTCTGGAGATACGTTAAACTGTACGCTTTATTCAAAAGGCGGTAACCACCCATGCCAAAGAGTGCGGCTAACGCCAGCAGACCCCAGATTTGACCCAGCGTTTTAGCCAAAGTTTGCCGTTCAGAGGGAATGGTAGACAAGGAGTCATCCTTTATGGTGCAGAAGCTATTATCAGCTTAGGATTTTGCGATCTGCGAGCTATAGTAATGACAGCCCGACGCGCCAGCGAGGGGCGATGTGCAATCGCAAGGTCCACCCTCGCTAGCGCGTCGGGCTGCCAAGTTCTTTGCTTCAATATGCAGGTGTTTGATGTCATCGCCCTCCCCCCAAGCCACATACCCTCAACCCCTTTCCTCGAAGGGTAAGGGGGAGAAGAAACCTTTTGTTCCGCCCCCGCACGGCTTGGCCCATTATGCCTGGCTGGTTGAAATGGCGGGTGCAATCCTTGTCGTCGCAGTACTCACCATTACCGAATCAGGTGGTATGTTCCGCGATTCTTGTTGCCTCTGGCACCCGGTCGTTGGAGAAAAACTCCTCCATGAGGGCTGGATTACCACTGACCCATTCAGTCACACCTTTGCTGGCAAATTCTGGATACCATTCCAGTGGCTGGGTGAAGTTGCCATGGCAAAACTCTATGAATGGGCCAGTTACGATGGAATTTTCTGGGCCACCGTAGCTCTTTTTGCAAGTATGTTCGGTTGGCTGGCAGGCCGGGCCGTACGGTTTGGATGTCATCCCATACTTGCTGCGCTCATTGGTTCACTTGCGTTTTTTGAATGTTGTCATCATTTCCATGCCCGACCCCATCTCATCACGATGGCAGGCATGTGTTTTCTGATGGCTTTACTCACTGATGTTGAAGCAGGCAGGTTGAAAAAACTTCATCTGTTATGGATTATCCCTGCATTCTGTCTGTGGGCCAATATTCATGGCGGCGTGCTCGGCGGCTGGGGCACCCTGGGTATCGTCTTCTTCGGCTGGGGCGTTTATTGGTTGTTGGGCTGGAATTCACCTATCGATTCCTGGAAAACTGTTGGCTGGTTGATCCTACTCTGTATTGCCGCCACTGCAGTGTTCCTGGTTAATCCTTATGGCTACGATTACATGCGCATGTGGGCAGAGATCATGAAGGCTGATCTGCCCAAGATTATTGTGGAACATGCTCCACTCAATCCAACCAGTGCAGTCGGAATCACCGTTCTGAGTGAAGCCCTTCTCTACTTCTTTATTCTGGCAGGCACATGGCCAAAGCATCGCCCTCGAGTTGTCTGGCTGTTGCCTATTGTCTGGCTGATTCTCGGTTGTTCTCGTATTCGTCATGCACCATTGTTCTCACTGGTCGCCATGATTGCGATCATCGACATGTTGCCTTACTGCAAATGGATGCACTGGCTGGCCAAGCGAAGTGATCTGTATGTTGAACCCAAGCCAGACGATCCAAAAGAACCGACTTGGGGCATTATTGCAGCTCGCTTATTCCCTTTGTTGATACTGGCTGTCCCTATCACCGGTTTGCGATTTGTCGAACTCGATAAGGAATGGTGGCCGCTGGAACTGATTCCTGAAATGAAAGAGCAGGCACAAAAACCGAATGTGAAATTATTCAACGAAGATCGCCTGGCAGGCATGGTCATCCGCTATGTTCCGGAACTGAAAGTATTCGTAGATGATCGTTGCGAACTCTATGGCGAAGCATTTCTACTTGATTACCTGGATGCCATCCGCGACAAGCCAGCCGACAAACCCAAGAATCCAGATCCTGATGCACCCACGGTGTTAACTCCGCAAGAGAGAGAAAAACAGGAATACTGGATGAATGAATGGACTAAACGGTACGGCATCAACCTGGCTCTTGTGCAGCCCAAGAGCAAGTTCGCAGCGTACCTTCGCACTGCACCTGGCTGGAGACTCGTCAAGGAAGTGAAAGGCGGATGCCTGTTTGTCAAAGATAACAATTGAACTTTGACAACAGCATCCATAATCGTCACAATCATCTGAGGAACAGTCTGGCTGAACCAGCCAAATCAATCACTTTTCATCACTTTGGGTTTCATGATGTTACTTTGTGTATTGCTTGCCGGTTTGACATTGGATGAAACAGAGCTGAGCAAACAGCCCGGTGTACTGGTGCGTGAATTCATTTACGAGAAAGCGCCGTTTCCAGAGTGTCATGCCTCTACCATTGTTGAAACACCCCAGGGAATAGTTGCAGCCTGGTTTGGAGGAACCGAAGAAAAGCACCGTGATGTCGGCATATGGATTTCACGTCTGGAGAATGGAAAATGGACAGCACCCGTAGAAGTCGCCGACGGTGTTATCAATTCCACGAAGCGGTTCCCAACATGGAATCCGGTACTGCATCAAGTCAAGGGTGGAGATTTACTGCTCTTCTACAAAGTTGGCCCTATTCCTGCTTCCTGGTGGGGCGAAGTCAAACGATCCAAAGATCATGGCAAGACATGGTCGTCAGCAGAGAAATTACCTGACAACATCATTGGCCCCATCAAGAACAAGGCAATCACCCTAGACGATGGCACCATTCTCTCAGGCTGCAGCACCGAGAACCAGGGCTGGCGACTGCACTTTGAGCGCAGCACTGATCAGGGGAAAACCTGGACCAGCACAGGTCCCATTCATGACGGCAAGGACGTCGGAGCCATTCAGCCAACTTTGTTACTGCATCCGCAGGGTCGCATACAGGCACTGAATCGTACTCGGGGCAAAGGCAAGATCTACGAAACATGGTCAGGTGATGGAGGCAAAACCTGGTCCAAACTGACACCAACGTCATTACCCCATTCCAATTCCGGTATTGATGGAGTGACTTTGACAGATGGCAGACAGCTATTGGTCTACAACCATGTCGATATTGCTGGAGTTGTTTCCCGAGCACGAACACCACTGAATGTCGCCATCTCCGATGATGGCAAAAACTGGAAAGCCGCAGCCATTCTGGAGAATGATAAAGGGGAATATTCATACCCTGCAGTCATACAGTCCAGTGACGGAAAAATTCACATTGTTTACACCTGGAAGCGGAAGAAAATACGGCATGTCGTACTTGATCCAGCCCAATTGGAAATAAAGAATTTGTGGAAATAATACACCTTTCATCTTCATGAAAGTCTCGGTGACAGCCCCTTGTCAACCCGGAGCACAGGGCTTAGTATCTCAGAAGCATGATGGCACGTGAGGCGATGAGGCCCGCGCTACTCATTCTTACAGGATTTAAGAGACATCATTGATGGGTAGCACACGCAAGGCAACCGTTCAGGTTTCTGTCAGTCTGGAACGAGCCGCCCGGCTGTATCGGCTGGTGGAATGGCTGGGTGAAGGCCCGCGAACCCGTGCCCAAATCCTGAATAAGCTCAAAATCGATATCCGCACTTTCTACCGTGATCTCGAGCTTCTGCGTGAATGTCAAATCGATGTTGCTTTGACCTCTCGCAAATATGTATTGATACCCGATGTCAAATCTGCCCTGATGGTTTTGCCTTTCCCTGACCCGTGCATCAACCTGGGTGAAGCACAGCAACTTTCAAAAGGTCGTTTGAAAATTCATCAAAAATTACGCGACGTTCTCAAGCAGATTGTTCGGAAATAACCCGTTACATGCTGTGCCGTTGACTCTCTTCCCAACAACAGCAGAATAACAATCAGTACCTATGTCTTTGAATTACTATGAATTCATATCCGGCCATCTCTGTTGTTATTCCAGTTTACCAGAGTGAGAAAAGCCTGCCTCCGTTAATTGAACAGTTGGAAACAGCGCTGAAAGCATTGTCTTTACCTGATTTCGAAGTCATCATGGTGAACGATGCCAGTCGAGACAATAGCTGGAAGGTCATCCAGACTTTATCAGTAGAGAAACCCTGGATACGTGGCATCTGTCTGATGCGCAATTACGGTCAGCATAATGCCGTTTTATGTGGTATACGAGCAGCACGCTTTCCCGTGGTTGTTACGATAGATGACGACCTGCAGCATCCGCCCGGTGAGATCGTCAAACTAATGAACGCACTGAATGATGAAACTGATGTTGTGTATGGTACACCTGAGAAGGAACAGCATGGCCTATGGCGAGACCTGGCTTCAGTAGTCACCAAGATGGCCCTGCAAAGCGCCATGGGAACCACGATTGCCCGCAAGGTTTCAGCATTTCGCCTGTTTCGCACCAAGTTGCGTGATGCCTTTGCCACTTATTCCAGTCCATATGTTTCCGTTGATGTACTCCTCACCTGGGGCAGCACACGTTTTACCTCAGTCAAAGTGAGACATGACCCGCGTACAATCGGAAAATCGAACTACACTTTCTCAAAGCTTGCACGGCATGCGATGAACATGATTACCGGCTTTAGTGCCGTACCTCTGCGATTGGCGACCTTCATTGGATTTGGATTTGCCTTGTTTGGCGGATTGTTGCTTGTTTATCTGCTGATCAATTATTTTGTAACAGGTGGAGGCGTTCAGGGATTCACCTTCCTTGCCTCAGTTATTTCACTATTCTCAGGGGTTCAGCTCTTTGCCCTGGGCATCATGGGTGAATACCTGGCACGTATGCACTTCCGCATGATGGATCGACCTTCCTATACTGTCCGCGTCGTGACAGGAGATACGACATGACAGCCCCAGTGAATATCCTGCTCTTGGGATTGGGTGGAAACGTCAGTCAGGGAATCTTAAAAGCGTTAAGGAAATCACAACTGCCTTTGAGGATCATTGGCGGTTGCGTACGTGCTGAAGCAGCAGGGCTCTACTTCTGTGATCATGCTCTCGTCACGCCTTATGCCACCGATCCGCATTTCATCAATTGGTTGATAACCACCTGTAATCAGTTTCAGATACACGGCATATTGACCGGTGTAGAAGAAATTCTGATTGCCATGGCACTGCACCAGAAAGCCTTGCAGCAGAATACCACTGCCAGGGTCATTTCTTCGTCGTATGAACGGCTCGAAATCTGTCATGACAAGCTGAAAACAGCCCATTGGCTGAAAGCTAACGGATTGAATTATCCGAAATCAGTAGATGCCGGTAACGAGGCGGACGTTTTGAATCTTCTTAATGATCTGGGACTGCCCTTATTCGCCAAGCCAAAAGTGGGTAAAGGTGCGAAAGGCGCCATGCGGATTGATAGCATCGAACAACTCAACAGTTTGCGTGGCAATGCAGAATATGTCATCCAGGAATTTCTACCTGAACAACAAAACGAAATTACCGCTGCCAGCTTTTCTGACATAGATGGCGAGGTTCGTGGCATCATCCTTTTCAAGCGAGATTTACAGAATGGCACGACGGTGTGCGCACAGGTCACACACTCGCCGATTGTTGAACAGGAAGTGATGCGAATCAGTCAGCGATTAAAGCCGAGTGGTCCATGCAACATGCAATTGCGAATGCATCGGGGTAAACCAGTATGTTTCGAGATTAATTTACGTTATTCGGGTACAGCACCCATCCGAGCCGAGCTGGGCTTTAATGATGTAGAAGCAGGAATACGTCACTATATTCTTGGCGAACCTGCGTACGATCTGGCAAAGATTCGGAACGGATTTGCATTGCGGTTCTGGAATGAAGTGTATCTCGACGAACAATCGTACACCCGTTTTCAGTCGAAGGGAAGCTTTGAGAATCCTGCTCAGAGCATTCAGCAATTCGAACAGTTCGGGAGAAAGCAGTGAAAGTCCTGATTACAGGCGCATCTGGTCTGGTCGGTGGGGCCATTGCCAGGCATTTGATACAAGCTGGACATGATGTTACTTGTCTTGTGAATAATCAAAATGTTGAGCTGCGTTGTGATTATGTAACTGGAAGACTGGGCGATGCATCCTTAGTTCAGAAAGTCCTCTCTAACAGTCCACGCTGCGATGCCATAATTCATGCTGCAGCAAAGATCAGCTACGACAACACACATCCTGAAATCATCACTACGAATATTATCGGCACCGAGCAGTTGATCCAACTTGCAAGGAAGTGGCACTCAAAGACGTTTGTTTACCTGTCATCGATTGGTGTAATTGGAAAGCCAGTGTACCATCCCATCACTGAAGATCACCCTGTGAATCCGCTCAGCCTGTACCATGCATCCAAACTGTTTGGCGAGCACTTGGTCCTGCTCCAATCAGATATTCCTTCACGCGTAATCTTGAGGCTGACAGCACCGGTAGGTGTTCACATGCCTCAACAGCGGATTCTGCCAGCGTTTGTCAAAAATGCCATTCAACATTTGCCTCTGCAAATTCAAGGCAGTGGTGAAAGACAACAGAACTATGTTGATGTTCGCGACATTACACAATGCGTCTGCAACGCACTTTCGTACACTGGCACAGGCATTTTCAACCTGGGCGGCAGCGATTGTATCTCAAACCTGAAATTGGCCAGGTTATGTATTGAACTACTAAACTCAAAATCAACAATTGAGCATTCCTCAACAGCTGACCCGGCACCCGACGAAGTATGGAATGTGTCGATTGATCGTGCGAAAAAACAGCTGAATTATCAGCCTCAATTCGATATCCGCTCAGTCATTAGGCAACTTGCAGATTATTATGCTCATTAGATTCGACTTCATGATAAGACTGTACCTTTTTCACTTGTGCTACAGAAAACGATATTGCAGACTTGAAGGTATTCCTTTTTGCAGCAGTACTAGATAACAACATTATTCACTTCGTTGTTATTGATGTATGTATAGCTTCTGGAAACGAATGCTGATGCAAGCTGGTGAGAGTGAACCCTGGCAACTCCTCTACTGGGATACCAATTTGTTTGGTATCCGTATTGCCCGCATTCTGCAGCCATTGACCGAAGTTGAGTTGCAGGCCTATCTGCTCTGGGCTCAATCGCACGATATTGAATGCACGTATTACGATTGCCCCATCGAACACGTTGACGCTATTCATCTTGCTCAACACTACAGCTTTCAGTTTGTTGATATGCGGGTATTGCTGAAGCGATCGATGAAAATCTCCGTTCCTTCGCATGCATCAGATAATGAAATCCGATCCGCACGTGATTCTGATATCGAGAAACTGCAGGCTCTATCCGTCGAGTTGCATAAGGATACCAGGTTTTTTGCTGATCGTCGTTTTCCAGTTGCCCAGGCTCGTGAACTCTATGCCATCTGGATGAGAAATGAATGTGCTGCAACCGACGGAGTTGTTTGGGTGAAAGTTGATGAGAACGATTCGCCCATTGGTTACCTGACCTGCAAAGCCCAGGGCGAGCTTGGCACTATTGGTCTATTTGGAGTCGCTTCGCAATATCAGGGGAAAGGAATTGGGCAAGCGTTATTACGAAAAGGGTTAGGTTGGTTTAATGAACAGAAATGCCAGAGAGTGCAGGTAGTAACGCAAGGCAGGAATACAGGAGCTTTGGCCAGTTACTGCATGCAGCAGTTCCTTATCATCAAGCAATCGGTCTGGCTTCATCGTTGGACGCAATCGACAGGCAGTTCATGAAATCCATTGCAGATCTCTCTTCACAACTTCAATTCGATGAACATGGCATCTGGCGAAGCCAGCGTTCACATCAGCTATCCTATCCTGAAGAAGGTAATCAACTGTATTACCAACTCGAAGACACTTCATTCTGGTTTCAACATCGCAATCAGGTCTTGTGCGAAATCGTGAAGCAATTCCCGCCTGCAGGTACATTCTTCGACATCGGCGGAGGAAATGGCTGTGTTGCCAATGCACTTCAGACGCAAGGACTGGAAGTCATTCTGTTGGAACCGGGGCCTGCCGGTGCATTGAATGCCAGAAAACGGGGTGTCCAACAGGTTATTTGTTCTACGCTGGAAGATGCTGGATTGGCTGAAGCCAGTATTCCAGCTGCAGGTCTATTTGATGTCATCGAGCATATCAATGATGATCAATCTTTGATGAAATATCTACGCACTCGCATGATGACAGGTGGCTTACTTTACATCACCGTGCCTGCATTCAGCATGCTTTGGTCGCACGAGGATGTTGAAGCTGGTCATTTCAGGCGATTTACTCTTTCACGACTTAAAAAACTAATTGAACAAACTGGCTATCAAGTTGAATACTCTACTTACTTTTTCAGTTTTCTGACAATTCCCATTTTCCTGCTCCGATCCATACCTTCAGCCATTGGTTTTCGTAAACAAAGCAAATCAGAGAAGGTTCAAGAGGAACACCGCCCTCGATCGGGATTTATCGGAAAATGGATGGATCGGTCGCGACAGAAGGAACTTCAACGCATCCACCAGAAGAAAACACTTTTCTGGGGCAGCAGTTGCCTTCTGGTTGCCCGTGCCGTTTAGTCCGATATGTTTAGGAAGAACCTATGTCGCATGAGCAACTGATAACTTTTAATCGCTCTTCCACCATTGGCAAAGAATTCCAGTACATTGCCGAGACCCTGCTGGTAGGACAGATTGCAGGCGACCAGACCTTCACCAGAAAATGTCATCAACTGTTCGAATCCAAACTCGGTGTTGCCAAAGCATTGCTCACCACATCCTGCACCCATGCACTGGAAATGTCAGCACTGCTGCTGAATATTCAACCAGGCGATGAAGTGATCGTTCCGGCTTTTACCTTTGTGTCAACAGCCAATGCCTTTGCATTACGTGGCGCTAGAATTGTTTTTGCAGATATCAGACCGGATACCATCAATCTGGACGAACAGCAACTTACCCGATTGATTACACCCAGAACCAAAGCACTGGTTGTCGTGCATTATGCCGGTGTTGCCTGTGCTATGGAACCAATCCTGGCTATTTGTCGCAAGCATGGTATCTCTGTTGTTGAAGACAATGCCCACGGATTGTTTGGCCGTTACCAAGGCAAGCCACTCGGTACGCTGGGCTGCCTGTCAACGCTCAGCTTTCACGAGACGAAGAACTTTACTTGTGGTGAAGGCGGAGCATTATTGATTAACGATCCTCAATACATCGAGCGTGCTGAGATCATCCGTGAAAAGGGTACCAACCGAAGTCGGTTCTTTCGCGGGCAGGTCGATAAGTATACCTGGGTAGACGTCGGCTCCAGTTATTTGATCTCCGACGTCCTGGCTGCGTTCCTTTTTGCACAACTTGAGCGATCAGAAGAAATTCAGTCTAAACGTCGGGTGATCTGGAATCGTTACAACAGCGAACTGCAGGATTGGGCCAGTAAGCATCACGTCCAACTGCCCCATGTGCCTGAAGATTGCGATCAAGCCTACCACATGTATTATCTCGTGATGCCATCACTGGAGAAAAGGCAATCGTTGATTGCATATCTCAGGTCACACAACATCATTTCCGTAT
The DNA here is from genome assembly GCA_016795155.1 of Planctomycetia bacterium. Lineage (NCBI taxonomy): Bacteria > Pseudomonadati > Planctomycetota > Planctomycetia > Planctomycetia bacterium. The sequence goes on from JAEUIE010000006.1 coordinate 116,233, forward strand.
TTCATTATCAATCACTTCATCTTTCCGACATGGGTAAAAAATATGGAGGCAAACCGGGCGACTGTCCCGTTACTGAGCGTATGAGCGACTGTCTGCTTAGACTTCCTTTCTTCAACGACATGTCGGTTGATCAGCAGTTCAGAGTAATCAATGCAATAAAACAATGGAAGTAACAACTCAATTGGTTTAAACAAGAAAAGATAGGTAATCTAGGAAAGCACAAACTAGTTACTCTTCTTGACCCCTTCACTCGATCTTGTTATCTGCATTCGTGTTAGGGGGATTAGCTACCTGAGGGGGAGTTGTTGCTGCACAGGCAACAACATGCATCATGCTCCGTTGGAGCTTCGTCATAGTTTTGGCGATTGGTATTGGCTGTTCTCGCGAATACTACGTTCGTGATGCAGACAAGGAGACCTATGCTGCGCTGGAGGAACGGAACACCAACTCCTGGACCATTCCTGACCTAGATATTATCCCGCCGCCGGAATCGCGGATTTTTGTACCCGGCAATATGGTGAAGCCACCTCAACCGCTGGATGATTCCTACGCTCACGAATACATGCTTTACGCTAACGGTATTCGTGGATCAACCATCTGGGATAACTATGGTTACACGGACAACTGGGATAATCCCGATTGGATGGCCTATCTGCCACTCGATAAGAACGGTGCTGTCCCCTTGAACGCGGAGCGTGCAGTTCTGCTGGGGCAGATCCACAGCATTTTCTTTCGAACTGAACTTGAAAACCTCTACCTGACTGCGTTGGCACTTACACTCAACCGGTTTGAATTCGCCTGTCAATGGTATCTGACCAACAGCACCTTCTTCCAGCACTTTGGTACCAATGGCTACCCGACTGAATCGAATACAGTGACCACCAACACCAATTTGGGCTTTACCAAAGCTTTCTCGACGGGTGGCCAACTTCTCATTGATTTCGCCAACAGTTTTGTATTTGAATACACCGGGCCAAATCACTACCGGGTAAACAGTTCTATCAGCGGTACATTCCTTCAGCCTCTGCTGCGAAATGGTGGCAAGTACGTTCGCATGGAAACTCTAACACAGGGCGAACGCAATGTACTGTATGCCATCCGCGATTTCGCCCGATTTCGCAAACAGTATTATTTCAATCTCTCCATGCGTGATGGTGGATACCTTGGATTACAACTGGCTGAGCAGAACATCAGGAATCAGGAAGATAATGTTCGAAGACTGGAACAGATTTATCAACTGCATCAATTTCTGATTGCCAAGGGTGGTTCGATTTCCCAGGTACAGCTTGACCAGATTTTCCTGGGACTAAAGCAGGCACAGGCCACACTGATTCAAACCCGAACTTTCTATGAAAACGCTTTGGATAATTATAAGTACACTCTTGGATTGCCACCTGCGTTGCCTGTCAAACTGGAGAATACATTGCTTGAACAGTTTGCACTGACAACACCTGAGATGGATTCCATTCAAAACGATCTGGCAGCCCTGGATCTCAAAATCAGGCAAAATGATCAGCCACCGGTATTGAGTGAATTGAAGAGCATGACTGAAACCTGTCGTCAGATCATTGAGCGAACACAAACCGTTTCGCAAAGCGTGGTAAAAGAACTGGATACCCGATTGAAATCACTGCCAAAAGAAACTGCTGATCCAGATGCTCAACAAGCCAGGCTGGATTTAACTCAACTGACTGAACGCATGACAGATTTGAGCACTGAATTAAGCAAGCTGCATGGAGGACTGAACCAACTACTCAAAGAGATAACTGAAAACGAAAGAGCCAGAGATTTTGAGCGCCTTAAACGACGAGTAAGGGAGTTGCTGGCAATTCAGGGCGACTTGCTGGTTTATCAAACACAAGTTCGTGTATACGCAGTTCAGTTAAAGCACTTCAACTTCACTGAAGATGAATGTATTCGCATCGCACTGGAAAATAGATTGGATTTAATGAATGAGAAAGCCAGAGTGGTGGATAGCTGGCGACGTCTTAATATTTCAGCTAATGGCTTACTTCCAGGCCTCAATATCGTTTCTGGGATGAATATTGGCGATATTCCACTTAATTCTCATCCTTACGATTTTGCTGCACAGGCCAGTTCATATCGCATTGGCGTTCAATTGGATGGCCCATTGAACAGGCAGATCGAAAGAAATACTTTCCGAACCAGTATTATACAGTATCATAGAGTACGACGAGCCTACCTCAATCGGTGCGATTCGGTGGTTCAGTCGTTGCGAAGAAATTTGCGCCAACTGCAAACCGACCGACTGAACTTTGAAATCGCCCGCCAAAGCCTGATCGCTGCTGCTAGACAATTGGAAGCCACCCGCATCCGGCTTTTGATTGGCGGCGATCTAAACCCAGCAACCGGCACGCTTGACACCCTCAGTGCTCTTTCCTCCCTGCTGGCTGCTAAAAACACGCTGATTGCCAACTGGGTTAACTATGAAACCGGTAGGCTACAGCTTTTGCTCGATATGGAATTACTTCAACTTGACGAAAGGGGGATTTACCATGACGACCAAACTATCGCCATTGTCCCCAACCATGATTGAAACGACTTTTAACCCGTCCCGTGTTCTTGAGACTGATACGATGCAGAAGGATCTGCTTCCCACTACGGTAACTTCGGAACTGGCTATGAGCACGGCTTACCCCGTTGCTCCAACACATATTGTGCATGTCAGTCACGAAATCATCCCTTCGCCATCTTACGATGTACAAGCACAAACTACATCAAGAAGGCTCTGGATTCCTTATGCATTCACTGCACTGGTTGCACTCGGTGCTGGCTACCTCTGGTTTCGTCCCGCTCCTGGAGTGGTAAGTATCACTGAACCACCGCTCACACTGATCAGTGCCACAAAAGCTCCGCTGGACGTTTGTCTGATTGAACAAGGCGTCATCGAGTCAAACTCGACTGTTCTGATCACTAACCCAATTACTTCTGCACCCGTGACCGTTACATCAATGGTCCCTTATGGTACCCGGGTCAAGAAGGGCGATGTGATTGCCAAGCTCGATCTTTCCAGCCTGCACTCCACCATGGCAGATCAGCAAAGCAAGATTCTCGCGGCAAGAATGAAACTGCAGGAAGCCCAGGAAGCCCTCGATGCCCTCAAGACCAAAAACGAGGGCGAGCTGGCATCCATGGATTTACAAATGGAATTCGCCCAGAGTGATCTGAACCGGTACGTGAATGAAGAGAAACAGGTGGAACTGAATGATCGCCGAGGACAGATTTCCATGGCTGAACGCGACCTGCGTGAAGCTGAAGAAAAAATGTCCTACTTTAGAACGTTTCACAAACGAGGCTTCATCAGCAGTGAGCAATTAAAAGCCAAGGAAGCAGAGCTGGAACGTTCTCGTTTTGCCCTGGCACAGAATCAGTCTCGACTCAAAATCTATGAACGATACATGGTGCCGCGCCAGGAACGTACCCTGCAGGCAAAAGTGGATGAGTTGAAACGAGAATATAGCAAATTGAAAAAGACACAAAGTGCAGCCCTGCTGAAAGCACAGAATGATATCACAACTTGTAAAGCTGGATTAACTTCGGAAGAGAATAAGCTTACCCTGTTGCAAACTCAACTGGCTAACGTCGAGGTAATAGCCCCGCGTGATGGTATCGTCGCCGCTCCACCAGCGGAAGCACAAAAGACCCGACCTGCTCAAGGCTCAACACTCCAACCAAGTCAGGCGATATTTTCGATGCCTCAATTGGACAAGGTGTGTGTCAAAGTCAGGTTGGGCGAGTCAGAAATGCGCAAACTGCAAACTAGGCAGAAAGCTCGCATCACCTTGGATGATGAGTCTGGCGCTCAATACCAGGGAACTTTGGAGAAAGTGGATTTTCAGGCAGAATCGACTTGGACCAGGCCTGATGGACAACCCAAGGATTTTGTTGCTCTCGTCTCCATCACCAATAATGAGCCTCTGGATTGGACATATCTCGGTCAGAAAGCTCGAGTCGAATTCACACTCGATACGTTGCCCGATGCGTTACAGGTTCCAGCTTCTGCTATCACTGAAAAGGAAGGCAGATCCTACGTGATGGTCATGACTAGGGATGGATTAATGCCACGCGAACTTCGCACTGGTTGTACGGATGGCAAAAAGGTTGAAATCCGTCAGGGACTTGAGCCTGGTGAGAAAGTTGTTGTTTCATCTAAACTGAAACTGAACGAAACAGTTGATATTCAACCAGCCAAGCTGGTCGTGGCAACACCATGAAAGTGAAAGTAATAACCTGAGTTCAACAAGGAGGCATTGTGCCTCCTTGTTGCTGTTCCATACTGCAAAATTCATTAATGCCCTGATTTGGGGGCAACTAAGGCAGCCATCTGCTTGCCTTCCATTCGAGGTGGACTTTCCACTTTGCCGACGTCTGAAAGCTTCTCGATCATACTTTCGAGTATTTTTTTTCCTTCTTCAATATGTTGCAACTGTCTGCCGCGGAATCGGACACAGATGCGAACCTTATCGTGATGTTGAAGGAACTTGTGTGCCTGGTTGAGCTTGACATCTATGTCGTGCTGTCCAGTGACTGGACTGACTCGAATTTCTTTCTGTTTCTGCTGATGTGACTTGGCAGACTTGGCTGCCTTCTTGGATTGTTCAAAACGGAACTTTCCATAATCCATAATTCTGCAGACTGGTGGTCGCTCGGTCGGCGCAACTTCTACCAGGTCGAGGCCAAGTTCACGGGCCTTTTCCAATGCTTGCATCGTGGGAAGGATACCAAGTTGTTCTCCTTCAGCGCCTACTACACGAATCGGACTCAGTCGAATCTGTTCGTTGATGCGTGGGCCACGGTCCTGGACCGGAGCACGAGGGGGTTCGCGGAAAATCCGTATCTCCTTTCAATGAGATCATCTGCCTTGCTTGAACGATAACACACGTTCAGTATTCCATAGCATAAGGCATGTCATTCTATGGTAAAAAACTACCGTAGCAGCAAGATTCTGTCAACTGAATGATGAAAACTGCAGGTCTTTTACCATAGCCTGTGATCGTTATGTTGGTTTCTTATAGTTTCTTCGGATTTTTGGTGATTCGATTTTCGGTTCCATTCCATAATCGAACGAGATTGCTGCGATGCCGCCAGATAACCAGAACAGTTCCTGCCAAACAGAGCAAAGTAACCGGTAAATTCTCTCCCGAAAGGGCATTATTTCTCTGTATTGCCAATTGTGTTACGGATAACACCAAAGCTGCGAGTATTGATCCCAGCGAAACATATCGCGTGGTGAAGAAGACCACCAGAAAAGTAAGAATCGCAGCTAGCAATGACCAGGGCGCCATCGGCAGCATGACACCCGTTCCTGTTGCCGCCCCTTTGCCACCACGAAAATTCAGGTAAACAGGAAACATATTTCCGATCAATATGGCAAGACCTGCCAGTGCAGCGACACCTGAATGTGGCCAAGTCTCTGGAGTAACATCGGGCAACCATCCCCATAGGAGGATACTGACGGGCACTCCTGCCTTAATGAAGTCCAACAAAAAGACCACGAAGAACCACTTCAGACCCAGCACTCGTCCAACATTGGTAGCTCCAATATTCTTGCTGCCATGCTCACGAATATCGATTCCCTTCACCCATCTGGCTACCAGATAACCAAAAGGAATCGCTCCAATCAGATAACAGATGACAATTACCAGAATAACAAACACAATCTCCCCTCAGGTGTATGGTCGTCATCCTATCTGATTGAATTCCATAGTTCCAACAGCAATTCTGGTTAGGCTGCACAAAGAATCTTGGGCGATTAACTTCGGATTCTCTACATCAGACTTTGATATCAGATAATGGAACCTCCATGCCTTACCCTGTTGCTAAGCTCGCTCTCGAAGATGGATCAGTTTACACCGGCACCGGATTTGGCGCCACAGGTGAAACCTCTGGTGAGGTTGTTTTTAATACCAGTCTTTCTGGCTACCAGGAAGTGCTGACCGATCCGAGCTACCGCGGACAGATCGTCACCATGACCTATCCGCACATCGGCAACACTGGAATTAATAAAGAAGATCGCGAATCCCCCAAGCCTCAGGTTCAAGGATTCATCGTACGGGAAGCAGATCGCCGCCCCAGCAATTTTCGCAGTGAAGCCAGCCTGCAGGATTATCTCGCAGAGAATAAAGTCCTGGGCATCGAAGGAATCGATACCCGTTCGCTGGTCAGGCGACTGCGAGTGCGTGGAGCCATGAATGGCGTACTTTCCACAACATGCCTGGATGATGCAGAACTTCTGAAAAAAGCCAAATCGACCCCTCCCATGCTGGGACGCGATCTTGTCAAAGAAGTTGTACCAGCGGAAGCATTCGTCTGGAAAAAAGGGGGGCTTGATCATTTCCTCACGAAGGAGATTATTCCTGCTGGCAAATCCAGACACCGAATTGTGGCTATGGATTTTGGCATGAAGTGGAACATCCTTCGTTGCCTGACACATGTTGGCTGCGAGGTAACTGTAGTTCCAGGTACCGCTACCGCTGAAGAAGTGTTGAAGTATGAACCTGAAGGCATTTTCCTCAGCAATGGTCCGGGCGACCCTGCAGCACTGGGCGGCATCATCCAGAACATCCATAAGTTGTGCCAGACTGGAAAACCAGTCTTTGGCATTTGCCTGGGACATCAACTGCTGGGCCATGCACTAGGCGGCAAGACATTCAAGCTGAAGTTTGGACATCGCGGCGCCAACCAGCCTGTCCTCAACCGACAGACAAACCGAGTGGAGATTACTACACAGAATCATGGATTTGCAGTGGATATTGATTCCCTACCATCGGATGTTGCAGCCACCCACATCAATCTGAATGACAACACTCTCGAAGGTCTTCGCCATAAAACCAAGCCCATCTTCTGTGTGCAATATCACCCTGAAGCCGCAGCCGGCCCACACGACAGCATGTATCTCTTTGAAGAATTCGTAAAGACCATGCGATAACCTTGTGCGAACCACGTTGGTCTTTACCCTGTCAACAGCATATCTATCATCACAGAGACCCTCCCTTTGTTCCGGAGGGATAGGAAACTGTGACGCCTGTTGTAGAGGCGGCACCCTGTGAAGGAGCCAGACATGGTCATGATTCGCCTGCCTGACGGCAACACCAAAGAATTCCCCTCCAAATCACGTCCCAAGGATATTGCACTTTCGATTGGCAAACGATTGGCTGACGCAGCAATCGCTGCGAAAGTCAATGGTTCAATCGTCGATCTAGATCGAGAATTGCCTGAGGAGGCGGTTCCTCTTGATTTCCAGTTACTAACTGAAAAAGACCGTGAGGCCCTTGATGTGCTACGCCATTCCTGCGCTCACGTGATGGCACGCGCGGTAATGCGATTATTCCCGCATGTCAAACTGGCTTTCGGCCCTACCACCGAAAATGGATTCTATTACGACATTGATTGCGATCCTCCACTCAAAGAGGATGATTTCCCCAAGATCGAAGAAGAGATGGCACGGCTGATCAAGGAAGCTGAGCCTTTTGAACGATTTGAACGAAGCATCGGTGAATCCAAGGAGTTGATGGACCACCTCGATCAAGAGTACAAAGTCGAGCACATCAAGGATGGCTTGAAAGGCTTCGATCGGTTGAGCTTTTACCGACAGGGTGAATTCATCGATCTCTGTCGAGGGCCGCACATCCCTCATGCTGGCAAAATAGCAGCTTTCAAGCTGTTGAGCATCGCAGGTGCATACTGGAAAAATGATGCATCGCGTGCACAATTGCAGCGACTTTATGGCACCGCCTTCTTCAGCAAAAAGGAACTCGATGCCTACCTCACTCAGGTTGAAGAAGCCAAGAAACGCGACCATCGCGTTCTAGGCAAGCAACTCAAGTTGTTTACTATCAGTCAGTCCGTAGGTTCAGGTCTGATTCTCTGGATGCCTAAAGGTGCCACTGTTCGAGGTATTCTGGAAACATTCATCAAGGATGAATTGATCAAACGGGGATATTCACCTGTGTACACCCCCAATATTGGTCGATTGGAACTCTACCGCACCAGCGGACATTTTCCATATTATCGGGATGCACAATACCCACCCCTGTATCTGCACCCGATGGGTTCCTGTATTGATACCTGGCTGACTCAGTTGCAGAACAATGAACTGCGACGTGATCAGGAAGAGGCATTTCTCGAACTCGCCCGAAGCCAGCAGGTTGAACTCAAGGAATATGATCCGGAGGCCTCTCCTGAAAAACGTATTGCTTCACTGAAAGCCTGGATTGAATCCCAGGAAGGCTATCTCGTGAAGCCTATGAATTGCCCGCACCACATTCAGATTTATCAGGCAACTCCGCACAGTTACCGTGATTTACCGGTACGCCTGGCGGAGTTTGGCACGGTATATCGTTTTGAACAGACAGGCGAACTGTCCGGGCTGACTCGCGTGCGTGGCTTTACTCAGGACGATGCACATTTATTCTGTACAGAAGATCAGGTTGGAGAGGAGTTCAAGGGTTGCATTGAAATGACCCAGATGATGCTTCGCACCATGGGTCTCAATGACTACCGAGTCAGGTTGAGTTTCCGCGATCCACGCAGTGAGAAATACATTGGCAAGCCGGAATCGTGGAACAAGGCCGAACGGGCGATTGAAGATGTTGCACGATCAATTAAAGACCTGCCTCATATCGAAATCGCTTTGGGTGAAGCAGCGTTTTATGGCCCCAAGGTCGATTTCATTGTCAAGGACTGCATCGGCCGGGAATGGCAACTGGGAACTGTTCAACTCGATTACAACGCGCCAGAACGGTTTGATCTGGTCTATACAGGTGCTGATAATCAGCCTCATCGCCCGGTGATGATCCATCGCGCTCCATTGGGATCGATGGAGCGGTTTATCGGCATACTGATCGAGCACTTTGCAGGAGCCTTCCCATTGTGGCTGGCACCTGAACAAGCACGCATTTTGCCTGTCAGTGAGAAATCGGCTTTATACGCTCACGACATCATGAACCGATTCCTGAAGGCAGGTTATCGTGTCACCGGCGATTTCCGACCTGAAAAGATCGGCTACAAGATTCGCGAAGCACAATTGGAGAAGATTCCATACATGCTGATCGTTGGTGAAAAGGAAGTGGCCAGCGGAACCATTGCGGTGCGCGACAGAGTCGATGGTGAACTAGGGCCAAAACCTGTAGATGAAGTGCTTGCTTTGTTTGAAGCTGAAGTTGGTCGCAAGAGTATCCGCAGCACCAGTTCCGCCAGTGTTGACTTCACTGACAAAGGCGTGAAGTTTGCAGAGTAACACAAATCAGGCATTATCTCAGCAGTGGGATAATGCCTGTTCTAAATCTGCCTGCAGATCAGCTACATCTTCGATTCCGACGCTTAACCGAATCAGACCATCATCCACGCCCCGCTTGAGTCGAATGTCAGCGGGGATGCTGGCATGGGTCATCGTTGCCGGGTGATTCACCAGCGATTCGACACCGCCCAGGCTCTCGGCCAGACTGAAGAGTTTGGTATGGGTGAGGAACTGCATGGTCGCAGCCTTGCCACCCTTTACTCGCAGACTGACCATGCCACCTGAGTCGCGCATCTGTTTTTTCGCGACGGCATAGCCAGGATGCGACTTCAACCCGGGGAAATAGACTTCTTCTACTTTGGGATGATGCGCCAGCCAATCAGCCAGGTGTTTTGCATTCTGGCAATGTTTCTCCATTCGTAGTGCTAAGGTCTTTACACCACGCAAGGTGAGATAACAATCGAAAGGCCCCGGCGTGCCACCTGAGGCATTCTGGTGAAACTTTACAGGAGTCAAAGTATCTTTTTTCCCCATCACACAGCCACCCACCACATCGGAATGGCCTCCCAGGTACTTGGTGGTGCTATGCAGCACAATGTCTGCACCCAGATGCAATGGCTGTTGCAGGTAAGGCGAAGCAAAAGTGTTATCGACTACGAGTACCGTGCCAGACTTTTTTGACAATTCTGCAATAGCAGCGATATCGATTATCTGTAACAGGGGATTGGTTGGAGTCTCGACCCAGATCATCTTCGTTTTGGTAGTGATCTTCTCAGCAAACCCCTGTGGCGAGGCGTCTTCCGTATAAACTGGTTGCAACCCCCAGGGCCGATAGACCTTTTCCAGAATGCGATAGGTACCGCCATAAAGATCTGCATTGGCCAATATCTCATCGCCTGGTTTCAATAACGCTGCCAGCACTGCATTGGTAGCTGCCAGCCCTGAGGCGAAAGCTAATCCCATTTCACCACCTTCCAGTGCAGCCAGGCATGTTTCGAGTGCCTTTCTGGTAGGATTGCCACTTCGGCTGTATTCGTACCCCTTATGATCACCCGGAGCAGCTTGAGTATAAGTGCTGGTAGCATAAATCGGTACTATGGTGGCACCTGTTGCAGGGTCTGCATCCTGCCCAGCATGAATGGCACGTGTCGCAAAACCAAGATGATCAAACCGTTCCATGATTCATTTCCTTGCAATACTGGTTAGTGATTTTGTATCGGATTCCATGCAGGTCACGATGCAGAAAGCCTGTTGAGACATAACATCAAGTCCATGGATCAACAAGAGAAAATGCCTGTTATCCTGATCGGCGCCAGCACGCGAGCCATGGCTTATTCATGCCTGCGAGCTGGTCTGCAGCCATTTTGCGTTGATCTCTTTGCAGATAAGGATTTGATGGCCGTTGCCAGTGTTTCGAACATTTCCTTGGCTGAGTATCCGATGGGGATGGTGCAGGCAGTGGAGCAATTTCCCCTTCATTGGTCTGTCATCTATACGGGAGGTATTGAAAACCATCCGCAAGTTTACCGAGCGATTGAGCAACAACGACCCGTCTGGGGTTACACTCACCCAAATCCACTGCACGGCAACTCGATTCGGAATCCGAAATATCTGGATGTACTTGCTGCAGAACATAGGTTACATCGCCCCAAACATATGTGGAATAATCCACCGACCCAAGGTGTGTGGCTCAAAAAGCCTTTGGCAAGTGCTGGTGGTCGAGGTATTCAATATTGGTCGCAAAATGAACCTGTCTCTCCTTCTCATTATCTTGAAGAATTTTTGGAAGGTGTTCCCTTCTCTGCCATCTTCCTGCACAACAAGCAGGGAACCAGATACCTCGGCTGTTCCAGACAACTGATCGGCACCCCATGGCTGCATGCGCCATCACTATTCAGCTACTGTGGCAATATCGGGTCTATTCAACTGGATAGCTCAAGCGACGATTATTTATTGCATCTTGGCTCAATTCTTACAAAACATGACCCATTTCTTGCAGGTTTGTTTGGCGTCGACTTTATCGTGAATGACAATCAGATCAATCTGATTGAAGTGAACCCTCGATACACGGCATCGGTTGAATTACTCGAGCTGGCATCCGGTCAATCGTATATTGCCAAACATGTTCAAACTTACCATGAGTCATTCGGCTCGAAGCAATCTTCAACATCTGTTCAATTGATTGGTAAAGCCGTTTATTACGCACCTTCAGATTGTGTTTTTCCACACGAAGCACCTTACTTCAACCAGCAAATCGACGATCTCTGGCGAATTCCACAATGTGCAGATATCCCCACAGCAGGTATTCTGTTTGCCAAAGGCCAGCCTGTGCTCACACTCTACGCACAAGGAGCCGACGAACTTGAAATTGTTCATCGACTCCGAGAGAAAGCCATCGAATTAGATGAGTTACTTTTTCATCGGTTTTCCACTTAAGGAAGTACCTGTCACTTGCTGTTCTTCGTACGAATCCGGGCCATTAGGCAACGGGGCGTAAGGCAAAAACCACGGGAAAAATTCAGGTGCCTTGGGCTTAGGACGATTCATGGCTGGACCTTCCTCAACCAACTCAACCTCATTCGACTTGGGAGTAAACTGGGCAGGAACCAATGATGTGGATTCCAATTTAGGCAAGGTCATGGGCACAGGCATCAACCTGCCATCCAGCGTCATGGGTATCATCCCGAAGAAATCATCGTCGCCTACGCACCGATTTGGCTCATCCGTAATTACACGTGGCAGACGTGGGGTACCCTCAGCAGGGCACAGTGGGATCTGCTCCAGATCAACAGGTACTTCACAAGTCAGTTCCTGTTTGATGACAGGATGAGGCATAGCCACCTTGTTCTGCTTCAGAACCTGGCCACGCAGTTGTGTCAATAAATCATCCACTTGATCCTGTACGGATTGTTTCTGACGGACCACCAGGCACTTCCCCTGGGCAAAGTACTCGATGGTTGCATCTTTGGTATTCCAGGCATCTGGCGAAACCATCGTGGTAATGAGCCTGATCAGTTCATCATGGTTGCTGCAGGCCGTGGTGCTAAATTCAGCAATGGAGTACGTCCGAACGATAACGTTTTGTTCATCGCCGACTTTGCAGCAGTCAGATGCTTTCGCATTGCATGGCGTTTCATTATAGCAAACCTTCTTATCACTGCATGTTGAACCCGTTGAACAGGTAGCAGACTTCTTATCTGGCGAGGCAAAGCTGGTAGGAGTGGCTGCACTCTTCTTATCAACAGGAAGCGACAACAAATAAGTTGTGGGGTTCATTGCCGATATGAGTTCCCCCAGGGCCTGCATGGTAAAGTAGACAGGATTCTCATCTTCCGTAACTGGAGGCACGGCGGCATGAAGGCCTGGCATGACTTCCGGGCCTTTGGCTTCATTTAATGAATAACTGGGCAACGTGGCGAAGTTGTTACTCGCATCAACTTGCTTCACTGGGTTGGAATTCAAACTGACACCTGGAATGGGTGGCAGCTTGGCTACTTCCTGCATCACCTTGGCGGGTGGCATGACCACTTTCGCATCTGGTTGAATGGGCACATACAGTGGCACCAGTGGTTTTTCTGTGAAAGTAAATTCATCCACTACTGGAGACTTGTTCGCGTTGGGTGGCAAAGCTGGTGGCTCAGGTTGCAGGCTGGCCAGATTCTTCAGTGCTTCTTCCCGTAGTTGCTGGTGTTCGGGTACATCTTCCACGGCTACTGGTTTTACCGGTGGCTGCATGATACTAGTGACAGGAGGAGTATCGTTATTCCGAAGAGCTGGCTGCAAATCAAACGCAATGGCTGGCGAAGAACCGTGCGTAACAGCAGGTACGCTGGTTGACGGTTTGTCCTTGCTGGAACTGATGAGCCAGGCCAAGTTGTCAGGCCTCTTCTGGCCATATTCAGCAATTGCCACAGTAACGACAGCAGCTGCAACCAATACCATTGCGGTAAACCAGTAAAGACTTCGCATGGCCAACCTCCGTGCCGAACTATTTTTCAGTACCCTGGCGTTAGCATCCGTGATAACGCTCAAGTAGTTTGTTGCAGTGATGCACATGGGGGGAGCCGGGCTTCCCTGCCCGGTGTGCGCCATCCATGGCACACTCCCACCAAGGCGGGGAGGACTATACACACTGCTGAAATAGCCTGCTAGTCCAGTTCCTGCAGTCTGTTGAACTGGGCTTGACAGAAATCAACCCTGTTTCGCCTGCAAAATTCGCGGATTTCATACTTATTTGAACAGATTCAATCCTGGCGACATGGTGTTCAATCGATTGCTGCCCATATAATGTGGGAACCCAACTTTATCCTGTTTCTGGTTACGCCATCATGTTCGACGGTTTGCAAAAAAGTCTCTCGAATGCCTTCAAAGCTATTACCGGCCGTGGCAGATTGAGTGCCGCCAATATCAAGGAAGGTCTTGCGACGGTCAGACAAGCCTTGCTTGATGCAGATGTTAATTTCAACGTAACCAATGCCTTCATCGAACGGGTCAGTACCCGTGCTGTCGGACAGGATGTGATTGACAGCATCCGACCAGAAGAACAGATCATCAAGATCGTTTATGATGAACTCTGCGCGCTGATGGGGCCTGTGGATCATACGATCCATTTTGCCAAGGATCGTCCATCGGTCATTATGCTGTGTGGCTTGCAGGGTTCCGGTAAAACCACCACCTGCGGCAAGCTGGCCAAGATGCTGCAGGCTCGTGGCAAGAAGCCATTGATGGTAGCTGCTGACATGCAGCGACCTGCTGCCATCGACCAGTTACATGTTCTTGGCGAACAACTGCAGATTCCTGTGCACAGCCGTAGTGCTGCAAAGCCTCTGGATGTCTGTCTCAATGGCATCAAGGAAGCCCGGCTGAAGGGTTACGATACTGTTATTCTCGATACCGCTGGCCGTCTGCACGTTGCGGAAATGCCGATGGATGAGCTGAAGTCCATCGACAAGCAGGCCAAGCCCGATGAAGTATTCTTTGTCTGCGATTCGATGACAGGTCAGGATGCTGTCAATTCAGCGAAAGCCTTCAATGAGGCATTGGAACTAAATGGCATCATCCTGACCAAGCTGGATGGCGACTCACGAGGCGGTGCGGCACTCTCCATTAAAGAAGTAACCGGTGTACCCATCAAATTTGTGGGTATTGGTGAAAAGCTCGACAAGCTGGAAGAATTCCACCCAGATCGCATGGCACAACGTATTCTCGGCCAAGGCGATATGATGAGCCTGGTAGAGAAAGTTGTACAGGCTCAACAGCACATTACTGAAGAAGAGAGGATCAAACAGCAGGAAAAGCTGGCCAAGGGCGATTTCACGCTGGATGATTTCCGCAAGCAGTTTGCCATGGTTCATCAATTGGGCATGAAGAACATGATGGGCATGTTGCCTGGCATGTCGGAAATGATGAAGGATGTTGATGAAGACCCAGACAAGGTGATGACTCGTTTTCAGGGCATGATTGATTCGATGACGCCAGCGGAAAAGAAGAACCCTGATCTTATCGACCTCAGTCGCCGTCGCCGTATTGCCACCGGTGCAGGCGTTCAAGCACATGAGATCAAGAAGTTTCTGGAACAATTCCAGGTCGCACGTACGGTGGCTCGTCAGATGAACTCGATGAGCCTGATGCAGAAGATGAAGATGATGATGGGTATGGGCAAGGCCGGCATGTTCGATCCAGGCGGCTTAATGACACAGAAGCAGAAAATTGGTACTGGTCATCGCAAAACCGCCAAAGAACGAGCGGAAGAGCGAAAAAAAAAGAAGAAGAAACGCTGAGCAATACCCCATGTTGTACCGCTCACTAGCGTGGCAAGGCGATGCCCTGGGTGAATTGCGCCTGCTCGATCAGACTCGGTTGCCTGGAGAAACCATTTATCGCCATTGCACGACCATTGAACAGGTCTGGCAAGCCATCAGGGAATTGTGCGTACGCGGAGCGCCAGCGATCGGTGTTTCGGCAGCGTATGGTGTGGTATTAGGCGTGCGTGCTTTCGTACACCCCACGCTGGAAACTGTAAAACAGGCAACCAATTACCTGCGTACGAGCCGACCTACCGCCGTCAATTTGTTCTGGGCGCTTGATCGCATGGATGCCGCGGCGGAAAAATACTTCCATAAGCCTGAAGGACAGCTGATTGAACTGTTACTGGCCACGGCTCAAGATATTGAAGATGAAGACGTAGAAACCTCTCGCAGCATTGGAGAATTTGGGTCACATCTCATTCCCGATGGTGGCGGCGTGTTGACTCATTGCAACACCGGCGCACTGGCCACCGCAGAGTATGGCACTGCGTTAGCTGCCATCATCATGGCCTGGGAACAGGGGAAAAGGTTTACCGTCTTTGCAGATGAAACTCGGCCATTGCTTCAAGGTGCGAGATTGACCGCCTGGGAATTGCAACAGCATGGCATCCCCTGCACCCTCATTTGCGATAACATGGCTGCTCAGGTCATGCGGGAAGGGAAAGTGCAACTGGCCATCGTGGGAGCGGACCGTATCGCAGCTAATGGTGATACTGCCAACAAGATTGGTACCTATGGCGTTGCTATTCTCTGCAACTATCACAAGCTGCCGTTTTTTGTTGCAGCCCCACAAAGCACTTTCGATCTGAATCTGGCAGATGGTACAGGTATTCCCATTGAACAGCGTCATGCCGATGAGATCACCCAGGCTTTTGGCAAACGCACTGCACCGGTTGATGTAGCAATCTACAATCCAGCGTTCGATGTCACCCCCGCATCATTAATTTCGGGCATCGTCACCGAACATGGCATCATTCAGCCCGTTAATGCTGAAGAGATTGCCCGTCGGCTGCGCTGATATTCCGCTCTTGTGCCATCATTTCCAGAAATACTTTTCGCATCTGCTCTGTCTGCATGGTTAAAGTAGACTTGAAACTCTGAATAGCCCGATCAGCATCTGTTTCCAGATACCCCATCCGCCTGACCAACGTCAGCATATCTACCGATGAAGCCGGCAGACTTTCCAAAGATTGATGATGCAGCATCCGCAGTCGGCTTTCAATCGTTCTGAGAAAAGTGTAATGATCATGAACCAGTCTATATGTTTCCTGATCGATTAATTTCACCTGCATCAGCGCAGTAAGAGCTTCCCAGATATTGGGCTGCCGAATAGATGAATATTGGCATCCATATTTCAGCAGAAAGGATTGAACCAGGAATTCGACATCGACAATGCCACCCTTTCCACGCTTGAGGTCTGTTTCTGATCGACTGGCTTCCATTCTTATTCGCATCGACAGAATTTCATCAATTACTGCTGGTGACCATTCTGAAAGATAAGTCGCTTCATGAATCACTTGCAGCACGATATCAGAAAATACTGGTTCCCCTTCCACTATTCTGGCGCGGGTTAACGCCTGTCTTTCCCAAAGCTGTGCCTCGCCTTCAGCATAATACTTTCGGAAACCTTCCAGTGGCACCACCAGACTTCCCGACTTTCCCGTTGGCCGAAGCCGCATATCTACCTGATACAACCTGCCCAGCGGCCCGTGATGTCCCAAAGACTTGATCATCCGTTGAGCCAGCTCGCTGAAAAAGTGAATATTGTCGGTCGATTGTCCATTACTCGAATCGGTCTTACCATCTGCTTCATAAATCAGGATCAGGTCGAGATCGCTTTGATAACTCATCTCCCTGCCGCCAAGCTTTCCCAGCCCCACGATGGCAAACCTGCACGCCCTGTCGGAATCGGGCATCCGAGGTACTCCCCATCGCCTACACAACAACTGGTATTCCCGATGGACGATCTGATGCAACAGTGTCTGGGCCAGATCGGAAAGAGATGCCAGGGTATCTCGTAAAGGCCGTTTGCTCAGGATGTCCTGCACGCCGATGCGAAGCAGTTCCTTGTTCTGAAAACTGTGCAGAATGCGATTGATCAATTCCGGATCGGCACCCTGGCAGAGTTCCTGAAGTTCCCGCTGCAGATCATCCCTGGTCCTGGGTTGATTCAGCACCAGCGAATCCAATAGCTCATCAATCATACCCGGATGACTCATCAGAATCTGCGACAGATACTGACTGGACGCACACAACTCGACATACAGCTTCAGACTCGGTTCATTGAAACTGAACAGTTCCCAAAGCACCCCCTTGGCCCCCAGCGATGCAGTCACTTTTTCCAGATTGGTTAATGCCATATCAGGATCAGGCGTTTCTGATAAAGCCAGAAGCAGCTTGCGGATAATGCTGGCCAGAAAATGACGACAGCGGCGGGTTGGCAGAAACGGTACAGGTTCCTCGGCAAGCAATTGAATATTTCGTAATGCAGTGGCTGAGTCTCGAAATCCGAACCGCTTAAGCGTAGTTGCTGCACGGTCGTTTTGATCTTCAGGCAACAGTATCAGATCTGTTTCCGGAGAATCGATCTGTGCAGCATCTGCAAATGCATCATGCAGGAGATGGTTCAGCACTTTCCGGTTCAGCGTGGTGACCTGTCGGAAATCGCTCAAGAACTGCGATTGCGCGGTTTCTGCCTGGTCGTAATATCCCAATCGGATAGCAAGCCGGCGCAGTTCCTCCGGGCGGTCGGGCAAATGATGCGTCTGCAAGTCGCTCAGTAATTGCAGTCGATGTTCTGTCCTACGCAAGAAACGGTAGCCCTTTTCCAGAATTTCCCCTTCGGTGGGGGTCAGGCAGTCTGCTCGGAGCAATGCAGTGATGGCGTGCAGCGTGTTGTTGTTACGCACTGCAGGCAATTCACCACCATTAAGCAACTGCAGAAACTGAATGACGAATTCGATATCACGTATGCCACCGTAGCCTGTCTTTACATCGCGTGTATCATCGCCTTGCCTTAGTGCACGCTGTTCGATTTTCCGTTTGATGGCCTTCACTTCACTGATTTCAGCGAAAGCCAGGTACTTGCGATAAATGAAAGGTTCGATGGCTTGCAGGAATCGAGTCCCCAGCTCTGAATCACCCGCGATAGGTCTGACCTTGATTAAAGCCTGGCGTTCCCAGGTGCGGCCCAGCGTATCGTAATAACTGAGCGTACTGCTCAGGCTGCGAACCAGTGGACCACGTTGCCCTTCAGGCCGAAGTCGAAAATCGACTCGGTATGCCGCAGGCGCTGCGGTCAGCAATCGCAACATCTCGGTAGTCACCCTGCTGTAATACTCTTCTAGGGTAACCTGCAATTTTCCATCCGTCTGGCCATCTTCGTCGTATACAATCATCAGGTCGATATCGCTGGAGTAATTCAGTTCTCCTCCACCGAGCTTCCCAAATGCCAACACAATCATTTTGCCAAACTGTCCATGCACCGAGACCGGATTGCCAAACCTTTTTCGAACGGTTCGCTCGGCTTGAGTCAAGGCAACATTCACTGCAGCTTCTGCAACATAAGCAATATCTGCAGTTACTTCCTCCAGAGGCCTATCCCGCATGATGTCGTTGATGCCAATACGCAGCAATTGCCTGGCTCGATAATTGCGAATTACCCGCAACACCGTGGAATCTTCGTAACTGGAGCTGACCTCGGCCTGCAATTCTGTAATCAATTCCTCTTTGGTTGGCGTGCGACTGAGTGGAAAACCCAGCATGGCAATCGCTGCAGGCTGAGTCATCAGCGTATCGCTGAGAAACTGGCTGGTGCCCATCAGATTGATCAAGGTTTCAATCGCATCGGGATGGTGTGAGAGAATTTCTTCGAGAAGTGGCACAGCATTCTCGGTGGAAAGAAACCGCTCCAGGTTGTTCAGTGCCATATCGGGGTCTGCACTGCGAGCCAGCAGGCTTTGCCACAAAGGCAGACAGCGCTGCAGTTGTTCCTGTCCCAACAGCTTCTCCAGTGAAGCATAATTCCGCTCACCCCGGCTAATGTCATGAATGCCTGCTGCAAGCAGAAACGACACGCATTCAGCCGATGCTGATTCTGAATTCATGTCGTTACCTCGGAGGCCATGTGATACAGAGCTGATTTCACTTCAAAGGGTTTCAACCCAGGCTTTAGCGACAGCAATTTGGCAATGAGAGCAGAGACATGGGCTGTTGCCCAACTGGAAGCAGGAGTCTGTGTCAGAAAATTCAGATTACTGCTGGCAGTGGCTTGAAATTCCACCCGTTCGTTAGGTGAATAACATAACTGCACTGCATGTTTATCCGATTTCCCACGGCTGACACCTATCAGCGGAGCTCCCATGATGGCAGGAAAACTGCGCGAATGGGGATGATCATTATGTGCTGCAGCCACCGATATCACATCCCGGTGGTAACACTCTTCGATAATACGCTGAAGTTGCCAGCGCCTCTGGATGGGAAACAGCCTGTCTTCCGTAATGCCCAGCGAGATATTCAAGACATGGCAACGCGCCTCGTGAACACACCATTCGATAGCTCGAATGAGTGTTTCGACATCACAATAACCTGACGAGCTGAATACATCAGCTGAGATGAGTGTTGCTTGTGGCGCATGTAGCAGTATGAGACCGGCTACCGCAGTCCCATGCGGAGCGCTCTGCAAGCCCTCGTATGGAAGTGTTTTGCCTGGTTCGAAGATACTGCCCTCAATAGCTGATGCATAACCCTGCTGTTGCAGTGTAGCCTGATCGATGCCCGTATCAATGATACCAACCCGCACCCCCTGCCCGGTTGCCTGGGGATGCTGCATCAATTCATTCAAACTGACAGGCCAGTGGGGTTGCAACTTCAGACTCATGATGAAGGAAGACGGGTGACATCATCGAGCAGGCTTTCCACCTGATGCAGCATTGCCTCAATACGATTGACAGCATCTGCACCATACTTCTGTGACAATCGCTGAAGCAGATCAGCCCAGTGTTCCACCTGTTGTCCGGTGACCGAACCTGCCTTCTGAACCTGCGATCTGAATACATCACTGCCCTGTGCACCGGCTGATTTCGTCAACTCTCCAGTAAAACGTTTACTCTCCTGTAAAGCTGCTTGCAGGGTGCTGTACAACATCCGCTGTGATTCACGTTCCCCCAGGACCAGTTTGAGCAGTAATCCTGCCATGGGCTGCAAAGCTCGAAGCCGATCCTTGTCTTCGCTATCAAAAGCTTTGACATCACCTTTTTTGTCGAACAATTCAACGATGGCTACACACGCCTGGCTCGTATGCATTGTCAGGCCGAGCAACTGGGAATGTTTTGATTCCGTTGGCGATAGCTGTACGCCACTGAGATGCCTTGTGGAAGCAAGAGAGGTGAGCAACCCCTCATTCGACATGCTGCAAACTGCTGCTGCTAGTGACTGTGCATAACGCCAACCACGCCAGACTTCCACTCGGCTGCCTTGGATATCAAAAACCTGGATATTCTCCTTCCCCAAGTTCTGGCTGGCAGTATCTCTGACAATCAGTAACCCAGCACTGGCATCCGTAAGTCGCTGTGCCAACATCATCACTGCCCGTGCGACTTCATCCAGATGTATACCGTCCTGATGCAATACACTGGCTGTTTCCAGCCTGGGCAGTGCTTCCTGCACCAGTGCCCGAAAACGGGACAACTGCTGATGAATTTCCCGTTCCCGTTTGCGGGGCCGCAGGTGTTCCAGTTGCCTGCGAACTGCGGAAAGGAAGAAATCTTTCGTCAGGTCGTGACTTTTATCAAGATAATCCCGTATTCCGAGCCGAAGTGCATCCAGCGGCGTCGCCTGGCTTGCATAACCGGTGATCAGGATAGCAGTCAGATCACTTTGGAACTCGTGCAGGTCTTCGAGCAGTTGTAGACCGTTCAGCCCAGCACCGAGGTTCCAATCGAGAATTGCCAGATCAATCTGATGCTGGTTGGCCAGTTGCAATGCTGCTGCTGCATCGTTTGCTGCCAATACTTTCAAGTTCAACTGGCTGCCTTGCAACCATTCGGTCAGTGTGGTCCGAACGGACGACTCATCATCAACGATGAGAACAGTTTCCATATGCACCTCGCAATGGGTGTAAGCTCCTGTTCATTGTAAAGAGATGGTAACCAGAATGTTAATGGAACTCGGCATGAGTTCCATTAACATTGCCCTGTTACACTTTCAACAGCTTGCAGGCCTGTTCATACCCTGGTGCCGGATGGCCACACTCGCTGGCAGTCACCCGTGCCAGTGCCAGCAGTTGCCGCCAGCGGTATGCTTCTCGTGTGGAATTGAATTCTTCTACGACCGTCCGGTAATACTTCTCGGCATGCAAGGCGCCATCTTCGCTGATGGCATATTTCAGCAATGTCGCAAAGACGGGTGATGCATCTTGCTTGAGTTCGTGGATACGGTTTACGAGCGCACAAGCTCTTGCCTGTTCTTTCGCCCGGATAGCGTCTTCCAGTTCCTTGTTCAGATTCTCCGGAGTGACTTTGCTGATGGAATTGCTGTGTTCGGAATGGGGATAGGGTTCCCATTTCAGGAAATCGCCGCCACGGTTGGTTCGGTCTAAAGCCACTTGGTAAGCGCCGAGGATGAGACAAGCAGCAGTATGTTTGGAATGCCGGGCCAGGTTTCGCCAGGCGTTGGCCGAATCGCTGGCATGCACACCAATGGAATCGCCATGCACACTGCCTTGCGGCTTGTTGGGCTGAACCATGCCGCCGTAGCGGCCTTTATCCCGCAGTACGAGTTGGTTCGCTGCAAGAGTGATGGCTTCACCCACTGCATCAGGTAGATAGCCTTCGGATAATGCCATCGCAGCAGCTTCCGCAGCCTGGGAGGCATTGGCACTGAAAATGGTCTTAGCCAGATGATCAACCCAGGCATCATCAGCGGGCTTCTTACCCAATGACTTGTGATCGAACTGATACTTTTCCATCAACTTGGGAAGCAGCGCCCTCACCTCGGCAAAGTAACTTTTCTGATTGTCATTCTCACTCTTGATGCAGTAATGCACCGATTGCCTGAGCAGCGTATGTGCATGTTCCCGCCCTACCAGTTCGAGCATGTCCCAGGAACGGGAGACCATGACAATGCGATGGACTTCGGTCGATTCATGCACTTCGGGCAACAATGCATTGAGGGCATCTTCTGGCGAAGTAGCCAGTTGTTTGAAGATAATCTCTGCCTGCTTGACGTCTTTCTTGTGACAGGCATCACGTAACGCCTGGCTGGTGGAAGTACCGGTCGTCGCAGGGACTTCGTGCAACACTTCAGGGTTGACGCCTCGTTCCTGCATTCGCTGACAGTTGCGATACAACACTTTCAGTACCGGCAAGGCCTGTCGTTCCGTAGGCAGTTCGCGAGCCATCTGGTATGCCGGGTACAATGCCATCATGGTGTGGAAGCCAACGTAATCTTCGCCACCAAAGGTGCGGACATTAGCCAATGCCGCTGCGGATACCACTTCTTTCAGATCAACACCCGTCTTGAGCATGTTCACAATGCGAGGCAACATCTGCTCTGCAGTGCTTTCCTGCATCAACGTAACGAGCGGTTCCAGTTTGCCAAATTTCAGACGAGGTGCAGAATCATCACCCCAGGCTTGGGAAAAACCGAGATCGGTTGCAAGTGCTGAACCAACGCTGGCAACCAGCATGCCACGACCAACATCAGCAAGAAAACGGCGACGAGTGTTCGACATGACTGACCCTCTAGGAGGGAGGAGGTGGGATTTCACTACTACAAGGTACCACCCAGGCTGGGTAAATACCAGTAATGATCAGCCAGTGTTAAGAGTTTGTTCATTTCATGGGATAGTGGAAATGTGGGACACGATTGTATCGTGTCATGATTTACTGTGTCGTTTACGCTGTCACGATATAATCGTGACCCACGGTTGTAATCGGCCACCTGCAGCGCCTCGTGCGCGCGTCTGTTTTCATGGGGTTTTTGTGTGGAACAGGATTCCAATCCTGTTCGCGGTGACAATACGCCGTTGCAGCTCGACGCTGTCAGGATTGGAATCCTGACCCACCGTTGCAATCGACCACCTGCAGCGCCTCGTGCGCGCGCCTGTTTTCATGGGGTTTATGTGTGGAACAGGATTCCAATCCTGTTCGCGGCGACAATACGCCGTTGCAGCTCGACGCTGTCAGGATTGGAATCCTGACCCACGTTTGCACGGAGACAAATCCTGAGTCTGGGCATGTTCCCAGGCGGCTACGGTGCCAATGGGCAGCCAGAACCGGGCGGGAACCAGGTGGACCGTTCCTCTCTCAGCCAACTGGGTGACGTAATCGGTAATCTCGTATTCGCCTCGGGGCGAGAGTTTGAGTTCCAGTTGTTTCACTTTTTCAGGAAACAGGTAGACACCCACGTTGGCCATGCGGGTGCCGTCCAGTTCAGGTTTCTCGACCAGCTTATCGAGCGTGCCATCGGGCTTGGGGAAGGCGATACCGAACTGTCGAGGAGTATCAACGGGATGCACCAGCAACCCAGCTTCCTTCTCACAGAGAAGTTTCAAGTCAGCAGCGGCAAAGAGGTCGTCGGCATTCATGACAAGATACTTATTGCCGGTGAGCTTGGGGAAGCAAGAACGAAAAGCATCGCCGGTGCCTCGTGGCACTTCCTGGCGAACGGTGGACCAGTGGGAAAAGTGTCGTTGCTGTTTCAGATATTCTTCAATCTGTTCCGCCAGGTGATTGACGACCACGACAATGCGTTCGACCGAATCAGGCAAGGCGGCAAGTATCCAGTCAAGAATGGGCCTGCCCTGCACCGGCAAGAGCGGCTTGGGGGTCGTTTCAGTATGCGGGCGGAGACGGGTGCCCAGTCCTGCAGCGAGGATGACAGCTTCCATGAAAACTCCCAAATGGATCAAGCCAGCGGTGGGCGCCCCAGGCTTCTTCGAATGATGGATAATTGGCCCAGGTGCATGGCAGTGTGGGCACCCAGGAATAACAGTGATTCACCCTGATCGCTGAAGAGGGGCGATTCCATGGGTGGCGAATCTTTCAACGTCGTTGCAGGCAGTTTCTCCACCGTCTGCACGAGCAGATCGCGATGGTTATCAAAGTGCCTGACCAGTTCGTGAGGATCGCCAAAATCTGCCGAGGTTCCCGTGGCAGCAGCACGCGTGGTTGCAAAACGCTCAACAAAACCATCAGGCAGTTCAGGCAGTTTGGGAACGCCCAGCTTTCTGAGCTGTGCTCGATCAACGCAGGTCAGGTGGCCTATGATCCATGCAGCGTTGTTGGCACCTAGGCAAGGCCGATGCTGATATTCTTCCGATTTCAGATCATCCACATAGCGGTGAAACATCAACTTCGATGAACGCAAACTGTAGGCAATCGCTTCCTGCGGGGTGTTGAACATAGATGCCTGCCTGTAGGGTGAATATCAGCATTATATGACTCGGCCAAGTTTTTATTTTGTTTCAATTTCGTGTCCATGCTTCCCGCAACAGTGCAGGCGTGCTGTCCAGTTGCATCTGTTCCTTGCTCACGAGTTCTTTCATTGCCAGGGTTTTCTCGAGCCAGTTGACAGTTGATTCAAGTTCAACGAGCCAGGCCGTTTTCAGTTCGGGGGCATGCACGCGGCATTGTTCGACTTGTGGTACTTTCTCTTTGAGCCAGGCAAGCCACAGGCCCAGGGTTTGTTCCAGTTTCTGATCTTTGGAAGCCATTTCCCTGAGCATCACCAGCGTCAGTTGCCTTTCCCCTTTCCAGTATTTCTGTGCAGCCTGGTGAATGACGGTGGGAGGCTTGCGTGGTTCAAAGACCTGATCGAGGAGTTGATGGAGCAGGTTCTGTCTGGCGGTCTGTTCCATCAGCGAGACAGCAGGCTGATCCGCCCAGGTTTGCACCCGGCCTTCCATTTGTTGCAGCAGTTCTTGAACCTGCTTTCGTAGACGTACCACTTCACGGGTAGGCCGTCGCTGGGAAAGGAGATCATGGCTGACCGGTAGCCAACGCAGATGTTCGAGGAACCGTTCCTGTTCCGATGCAGTGAGCTGATCGAAAGAACGCTGTTGCAGTGTTGCAATCAGCTTTTCACAATCAGTCAGATGCCATTTCCAATCTTGTTGTGACCAGACGAGTGGGTTAGCCGTGGGCTGTTGTGGTTGTTGCTTGCCGGGCAACCAGGGAACCGTGCACAACATCAGGATGACATAGCTGCTGACCAGTAGAAGCCCCGCCACCAGGCACCGTTCCGCCTGTCGATGGATGCGCTGCTGCCAAAGCGTAATGGTGGTTCGCAAGCGGGTGATGTAGTCAGTAAGCCGAGCACCCTCGTTTGGTTCAGCCAGCTGCAAGGCAACCCGGCTGGGATCGACCAGTGTTGATGGAATCCAGCTTTTCAGTTCGTGTTCACAGGCACGTTTCAGCCTGCCGAGCATGGTTTGCTGCCATTGCCAGGCCCGCTGTTCAGCATCGTGATCGAGTTGTTCGAAGTTGCGATTGGAAACCAGCAGAATGGGAATGAGCCGATTCTGCCTGGCTCGCAGAGTTGCTGAGGACCATTGTCGGAACACCTTGGCATCTGCAGTCAGTGCATCGTCGGGCTGGGTGGGATCCCAGAGCCAGACCAAGGCATCGAGATCAATCAAGCTGACCGCGCTCGCAGCTTGAATGTACTGCCACTGGAACGATTCAGGCAAAGCTTGCTGCGCCATCCAGGAATGGCCATCAACACCATGACCTGCAAACAGCCCGATGCGGAGAGTTCTCATGGCGAGGCAACCTCCGCATAGGGAACATCAGGCCAGCGTTTCTGCACGATGATGCGGATACGACGCAACGTGCCCTCGCCCGGCGAAGGCTGTTTTTCCACGACCACCCGACCGGGCGGTTCTGAGATGCTTTTCAGTGTACGTTCGAGTTGCTGTTCAAACTCGGCAAGGGTATCGCCTACGACTTTCCTTTCCTGGGCATCGCTTTCGGTTTCCAGCCGCACCATGCAGACGAAATCGCTGGCGAGGTCGGGATGATCTTTCTGCGGAATGAACCGTAGCCGAACGGTCAGTGCATCGCCACCGGGAGCCGTGTGTGAATGGAGCCAGGGGCCGATGGCATCACCCTTGCCTCCGCCTGTACCAGCGCCACCCAGCCCGCGACCCGCCAGTTGCGACAGGCACCAGGCAACGATTAACCAGATGAGGAGGATACGAGGCATGCGGCGAAGAAACCGGCAAGGCAGCCTGACGTTGCGGCGGATTTCAGCGAAGAAGACTGCAACGACGGTAGCGACGGCACCAGCCCAGGCGGCAATGCTGGGTCTAGCGAACCAGTACATGACGCTCAGGAGGGTATCGAAGAATTCCATCATGTGGGTTTGCCTCTCACCCCTGCATATCTCTCTCGATGGTGAAACACACTATGATTCTGCACATCCGGTCCTCTCTCGGAGAGAGAGGACTACCATCATTCGGGTGGGTCGGGTTGCCAGGTGATGTCTTTGCGTTCGACTTTCCAGCCTGCATTTTGAGTCTGTTGTCGGAGTTGATCATACACCCCTTCGCCAGGATGTGGTTCGAGGTACATTCTGAGACGTTTGTTTGGCTTGTCGGCATCTGACATTTTGGTTTGGAGTTCGTTCAACTTACTGATTGTCTGTTTGAGAAAGTCTGCGAGATCATTTCCTTTGACAGATGCGATGATGGGCCTCCATGCATCGGCCTGCCTCTGGTAAGTAACGATTTCGCAGGTAAAGTGTATGAGTTGCCTGGTGTTTTTGTCGCGAAGGAAATAAACGTCAACGATGTTGGCGAAGGATGATTCGACGGGAACGGCCTTGGTGGTCTGGGGCAACACTGTCTGGGTGGCGATGGGAATGGAAGGAGCTACTGCGGAAGTAACCGGGGTGTTGCCTGGTGTTGCAGCGCCGCCACCACCTCGCCCGCCGAACTGCCCTGCCAGATAGCCACCCACTGCACCAATGACGATTGAGATCATGCTGACTACGGTGACGGTCCCTCGCCAGGTGCGACCCCGGCGAAGGGGAACTTTGGGAGTCATGATGGCTCCCAGAATGGTCACTTCTGAAATGAATGCAACACCCAGACCGACGGATAATGCCATTCCCCAGTCCATCATGATGAGCTCCCTGGGCGGCTGATGCCAGGCTGACGACGAAACGGATAGATGCGGGCGATTTCGAGGTTCCAGTTTTTCTTCATGCTCGCCAGTTTCTTTTCGCTCCAGACTGCATCGAACCCCTGATCGCTGATGAGCAGTATGACCAGCGGCGTGCCTTTTTTGCCTCGCAGTGCGAGCAGGCGGTTCATATCGTCGGGTACATCCGTGCGAACTTCACGAAGCAGTTCCTGCTGAGGCCCCAGTTCATAACAGCGGCCCATTTCGCTGCCTGCGGTACCTGCATAGAGATAGACCATATCCAAGCCGGCCTGGTCTGCCAGTGCGGGAGTGGGTGCGGTGGGCTGTTGAGATTTTTCCGTACGGCGCACCTGGGCCTGGGCCATCAGCACGATCATGATGCCGAGCATGATGAACGCAACATCGAGCAGCGGTATGAAGCGAACGATAACGCCGGTGGCCCGCAGATTCATGCAACCTCCTCGGTGGAGAGAGGTTTGGGGGTAGCCAGCCAGAGCAAGGCATTCAGTACCAAATTGGGGCCGATCATGAGCAAGCCGGAACAGGTGGCGCTGAGTGCCGGGGCAAAGGTGCGGAGCGTTTCTGCGAGATTGGGTGTTTCATCAGCGGTGGTCTGGAAACTCTGGAAGGTTGCCATCAGGCTGAGCACGGTACCGAGCAAGCCGAGAATGGGCAACAGTTCGGTCATGGATAGCAGGACGGTACGATAGCGTTCCAGACCCTGCATGAAGGCCATGCTGGTGCCACGCCAACGAGCAAATAAGCCAAAGAGATGGGCGAGGATAAGAACACTTCCCCAGATCAGGATAAACCAGTCGATGCCGCTGGTGCGAACAGTATTCCAATAGACCTCCCACATGGTGCACCTTGGTAAAGCATTGTTCAGGCAGGCAGGCTGGGAGTTGTTGCTCCCGGCAGCAACCTGTTGTTATTGGGCTTGGGCAGGAATTTCCTCAGTGATAATACACAATTCATCAGGTATTTTCTTGTAGTTTGATGCTCTGCCAGCAAAGGCGGATCAATCTTGAAGGGTTCGCCAAGTACGAGAGTGATACGCCTGTTCCAGTCGATCATTTTGCCTTTATTGACCGTAGGTGGTGTTCCGCCGTAGTAAGAAGCGAAGCTGCCCCAGCCCCCTTCAATCCAGATGGGCACTATCGGAATGTTGGGCCTGTCTTTGAGTATGTGCCAGACACCCTGGCCGAAGTGTTTCAGAAGCTCATCTTCCTCGCGACGCATGCGGCCTTCGGGGAAGAGCAGCACGCATTCGCCATGATCGAGCCGTTCCACTGCTTCACCGAGTTCTGGGGGAGTTTCCCTACGACGAGGAATGTCAGCCACGCGAATGCTGCCGAAGATTTCCTTGACGAGAAACTTCAAGCCGGGCTTATCGAAGAACACGCTGGTCATCATCGGCGTGATTTGCCTGGGTATCACCTTTCCGACCCAGACTGGATCGAACCAGGAGGCATGGTTGGCGACAACCAGCACCGGACCATAAGCAGGGAACTGCCCGATGCCCGGCCCCACCAGTTTGAAACGATACCAGGGCAGGAAGAAGAGTTCGAAGAATGATTCGAACATCTCACGTCGATAAAGATAGAGCCAAAGCAACAGGACAACGGTAGCGATAAGGAACAGCACCCAGGCTCGTGTCTGTACGCCATCCCATAAAGCCTGGTAGGCTGCCTGTGGCATAATGGCTAATGGATTATCTGTGTTGGCAAAGCGATCAGATCGGCGAACCAGGTCGTTGATTTTGAAATTGTAATCAGACCAGGCATAAAGCAGCAGACTCAAGCCACCCATAAAGGCAGCGGCAGCCCAGTCGAGCGGTTTCTTCATGCCATCCATGATGGAGACGTAAGGCAACCGCCTGAGTGCAGTGGCAATGGGAACGTACCAGATGACGCCGGCAGTGATAGCAAACAGCGGACGCCCAAAGCTCGGTGAATAATCGACAATCAGCCCCACAATCATCTGTATCCAGAGAAAGAGGCCCGCCCACGGCAACAGACCCAGGCTGCGCCAGGGGTGAGGCTGCACCAGAAAGGCTGCGGTGGCACCAATAAACATGTAACCCAGGACCACTGCGGTTGTTGGCTTGGTGCTCGACAGGTCTTTGTAGGATGGCATGCCTGGAACCAGAAAATGCCAGACGTAATTGATGTCGATCCAGAGCCAGGTAAACAGCAACAGGGCAATGATGCCAACGAAAAAGGGCAGCGGACTGACCGTACGATTATCTTGCCAGGGACGCAGGTTGCCGGTCGACATGCCACCCTCAAATTACCAGGACCATGCTTGTTCTTATCTCCTGACCTATGGTACAGTCTCTACGGGAAGCTGTCAGCAGGAATGTCTGATTCCTTCCTATGATGAACACGAACAACTACATTGACCCCCTGCAGTCAATGGAGATTTCAATAGACATGCAAAACAATCCGCCCACCAGTTTCCTGCATTCTTACCCCGAAACACGCTGGGGGCTGAATTTCCTGGCACTGTTCGGGGTGATCATCGCCCTCGCCATGGGTAAGCCGCTGATCATGCCACTCATTGTGGCCCTGATGCTGGCTGCAGTGTTTTATCCCGTGGTAGAAATTCTGCGTATACGCTGGTGGCTGCCTCGCGGCGTTGCAGCCATCGTGGTGATGATCGGACTGATTCTGGCCATGACGTTGGGCATCATCTGGATTGTGGTTTCCATTCAAAATGGTTTTCAGGAACTGAGTACACCTGATGGCAGGCTGGTCTATTACAAGAAACTGCATAACCGCGTATCGGAAGATTTGTCGGACAAAATTGCGGAACAACTTTTCCCATTACAGCCACCACGAAGTGAACCGGAGAAGACCATCGAGTTAAGGGATGCAGACAATAAGGAAATCATGGGACCGCCGATACCGTCGGCTGAGCAAACTTCGGATAAACCCCATGTGCCCGATCCCAATCAGTCGCTGATCTTCGGCTGGCTGAACAAACAGTTCAGCATGGAAGGAAGCATGTTGCCGACTCTTATCTTTTCGACGTTTGAAGTCTCGATGATCACGCTGATCGTGCTTTTCCTGATGCTATTTCTCTGGATGGATGGTGAAATGCTGGCCGGGCGGCTGGCGGAAGTGTTCGGGCCACGCACGGGGCCTTATTTTTCCGCCACCTATCGGGCACTGGAAGAAATGGCCAAGCAGGTGCGTTCCTATATCGTCTGGCGAACTGCCATCAACCTGGCTATCACCCTTATTCTCGGGGTGGTGTATAGCGTGATGGGACTCAAGCAGCCCTGGACCTGTGCCATCTTTGCAGGGGTGATGGGATACATTCCCTACATCGGCCACGTAGCTGGCTGCATACCTGCGATCTTCGATGGTTTCGTCAATGCCAACCTGATTGTCGTTCTGTGGATACTCATTGTCTACGGTGTTCTGCTCTTGATCGAGGGCTATGTCATCTTCCCGCTGGTGGTAGGCCGACACATGGAAATGAATGCCACCACGGTGATCCTGGCATGTCTGTTCTGGCAACTGGTGTGGGGCAACATTGGTTTATTCCTGGCGATGCCACTGACTGCAGGCATCAAGGCGATCTGTGCCAATGTCACGATGCTCCGGCCGTGGGCCAACCTGATGGGGCAACATGAGATCATGCCTTTGGAAGAGGAACCCGGCGGAGATGTCTGGCCGGAACCTCACCCTGCCGGGCAATCACCGTTGATTCATGATTGAAACTAACTTGAAGGGTTATCGACGACGCTGCATGGTTTTTCGCCATGCAGACCGAAATAACCCCGATTGATTAATCGGTTCTTCCAGCTCAGTGCCACGGTACAGGTATTTCAGTAATGGTGTCGTCATCAGTGTGGTTACGATCGCCATCAGCACCAGCATGGTGAAAATGGTTTTGTTCAAGATGCCCTGTTCGAGACCAACATTGAGGACGATCAATGCCATGAGGGCGCGAGTGTTCATCATGGCTCCGATCAGCGATGCTTCTTTCCAGTTATAGCCATTCCAGTGTGCCACTACGGTGCAGCCAACGAACTTGCCAACCACGGCAGCAACCATGATCAGGATCGCGAGCAGCCAGTGATTGACACTCTGCAAACTGCCAATGGCAGTGTTCAAGCCGGTGTAGGTGAAAAAGACAGGCAGGAAGAAGGCGGAAACAAAATTACGGAACGAATCTCCCAGGGCATGATGCAGCTTTTCGTTCCCCGACAGGCTCGCCCCGAACATGAAGGCGCCAAACTCGGCAAAGACACCGATTTTCAACGTGATCCATCCACAGAGCATCAGTAGTATCAGGAGGGCCGACAGGCCCAGAAGTTCCAGCCGATTTTCTGTGCGGGCAAAGTAAAAATCGAGCAGTTTTCGCATGAGAGGCCTGATCACCAGCAACATGATGGCTACGAATCCCATTGTCTGCAGGATCATCAGCAGGGTCTGGGCAGGATCAAACTGCGAGCGCACCGCAGCAACAATGCTGGCGAGGAGAATCCAGGCTGCAGCATCATCGACTGCTGCTGCAGTGATGGTCACCGTACCCAACTTTGTTTTCGTAATACCCAGTTCCATCATCATTCTGCCCAGCACTGGAAGCGCAGTAATGGATAAGGCAGTGCCCATGAACAGGCACAGCCCCCATAGCGGCCTTTGCATTTCCATCTGACTGTGCAGTAACGGAGCCAGCCCTAGCCCAAAGATAAACGGGAGCGCAATGCCAACGATGGAGATCATCACCGCAGCCCGGCCCAGATGTCGCAGGTGGCTGAAGTCAAATTCCATGCCGACGATAAACAGGAGCAGCACCAGGCCCAGTTCCTTGATAATTTGAAAGGCGGGCTGCACTTCCGGTCGAAAGATGGTGGCCCATAGTTCTGGAGCTAAGGGCTGAAACAGCGAAGGCCCCAGCAGGATGCCCCCAACAATTTCACCCACGACCATGGGCTGATGAAACTGCCGGAATATCCAGCCTGTCAGCCGGGCAACAGCGATAATGACAACGAGTTGAATGAGAACGACTGCAAACATATCGGGAGGCTGGCCTAGGTTTCACAATAAATGGCAGACTGCCCGTGGCTCTCTTCCACTTCAACAGTTAACGTGGATGGAGTGAAGTTGCATTCCTTCTTCAAGCTGATGCGCAACCGACCAGCAATATATTTTGCCAGTAGTTCTGCCGTGGTGTTTTCGATTGGGAGCAAAATGCAGTCATCAAGCGGAAAGCTCCATCGCTTCTTTTCAAAGCTGACGTTGACCTGTTCGCCATCTACCTGGACTTTGATGAACCTGCTTTGCGTGGGCAGCATCATGCGGTGGTCGAGTTCATCGCTGATCTGCATAGTGAACTTTTTGAGAGCGATGAAATCGAATACATAATGGTTGTCATCGAGCGGGCCGGAGACTTCCACAGCAACTTTGTAGTTGTGGCCATGCAGCCTTTCGCAGCAGGCGCCTTCATAGGTGATGAAGTGGCCTGAGCAGAAGGTCAAATGATCCTTGGTAACTCGAACCGTATAGGTAGCAGGCATGAAGCAATCTCATGGTGCATAAGCAGTCGATTATTCTAGGGGAAGCGAATCGGTATGCTACCTTTTCGCAAGGCCAGATAGATGGCCCCAGCCATCAGGTCAGCCATGGTGCCGGGGTTGCGACGGTGTCCATCGGCGCGCAGCCAGTGGTCGAGATCGTCAAATGCCTGTTGGCCTGCGTGGGTATCTGGCCAGCCCGCATCGAGTACAGCTTGTGCCTTCAGTTGTGCATCCTTCATCACACCTTCGCCACACTTGCGGGCGATGAGGGTATCGCCTAACGTTGCCAGCCCCACCAGAAACGCACGTTGAATGGAGAGTGTGAGGTCAGCGGTCTGCTGATATGTCATTTCCAGTTCAGGCAACAGCAAGCCAAAGACATCAGCAAAGCAACGTACATATTGCCGGGCAATCCAATCACGATCTGCGGCCAGTTGCATGGCTTCGAGAAGTGTTGCCGTGGGTTTCTGGTGAACATCCTGACTGTCTGCCTTTCCCAGGCCGCCGGGCTGCGCAAGACGAATCGCTTCATAGACCAGTTCTGTATCGTGCACGGTAAGTGCATGGAGTATGGATGCAAGCTCGATCTGATTAGCACTTTTGGCCAGTGGCGCGAGCACGAGAATGATGCCAAGGTTGGTATTTTTGCCCACCGTTTGCCGTGTGGCTCTCACCGCGTCTAAAACAATTTCGCCGACAGTGTGATGTTCGGCATGGGCCAGCACAGGAGCAATGGCCTTGGCGCTCTGCACAAAGTCATCGTAGCTGGTGTCACTGAATGCAGCGCCTGGATGTACGTTACCCGGTTTGGGCACCGTGGCTTCCCACAGGCAGGCCAGTTCAACCAGGTTAATATCTGCTTCAGCGTTCATGGCATCCTGAGTTGTCACCAGATGAACTTCCGGGCTATGTCATCCTCCTGGCCATCATCGGGATGCTGCGAAAGGTGAATGAGTGGAAAGGGGTTGCCTTGACCATCGAGAGGCGACCGGCCCGTGATGCGGAACCCGTTGGCCAAATAAAACTGGATCGCTTCAGGGTTCTGTTCATTAACATCGACGGTGAGGTAGCCTTTCAGTTGCTCAGCATGCTTGAGAAGATGCTTGCCTGCACCCAGGCGGAAAAAAGGCGGATCGAGAAAGATGGCTTCGAGCTTGTTGCCATCCAGCCCCATGAAGCCCATGAATTCACCAGAGTCAGCAGTGAGTACCCAGAGTTCCAGTGCAGGCAAGGCATGATCGCGAACCAGCGGATAGAGCCGCTCAATATCCTTATTCGTCAGAAACGTATGGGTAGCCTGCACGGAACGAAGCCAGAGTTCTAGCAACGCTGGATGGTCATGTGGAGTAGCTTGTCGTATCTGCATGTTGTGTAGTACCCGTCAATTGTAAGGTGGCACACTGACTGGCGGCTGTTCAGGCTCACGTGGACTGTAGTATACCGTGGTTGGCATCAGGAAGAGCAGAACAGCTGCGATGAGAATGATCAGTACGATGCAGACATTCAGCAGGCGTTTAACTTTCACACTGTTCCAAGGTGCAAAGGTCAGGGTCATTGCCAGGATGCTGCCGACGAGGAGGCCTGAAATCCACCCGGCTGCTTCGCTGCCATTGATAATTACATGAGAGAAGGCTCTGCCCAGCGATTCCCCGGCATTGAGTGATTTCAGAGTGATCAACAGCACGCTGAGACCTGCAATCCCGAACAGCACCATCAGAAAGATGAACTGAGCCTTCTGGACATGGCTTACGCCTAATGTCCTAATTGCCTGCATGGTGTGATTGAAAAACAACAGCCCTACCCAAACCAGACCAACTCCCAGTATCGCGAAGATCGCAGTTGCTTCCCCAGCGGCTTGACCACCAAAGGGCATGCGTATTTCATGCCCTGCGAGGAAGGCTGAGCTTATCCAAATGGTGAAAGCAGTTCCCAGACCCAGCGAGACGATAGTCAATAATCCATTCAAGCCAATGAAATTATGATCCGTTGGTACATGAACCGTTGAGCGGATTTCTGTCTTCATCTGCTGCGATGGATTTGGTGGGGAGATTGTTGACTTTCTCCAGCCGAACTGACTTTTTACCTCAGGCTTGAGCAGCAACAGAAAGGCCCACAGCCCGGCTGGGATGCTGAGCCAGGTTACCCAGATGGCAGGCCAGCGTGTGAAAATGAGATGGTTCATTTTGTTGGGGGCCTGGTTGCTCAGATTAAGTATCTTGTCGCGCAGACTGCGCGCTTCGAAAGTGAAAGCCCGAGTATCGTTGCGATCCGGATTGAAACTGATTCCCTGCCTTTCAGCCATGTCAATCAACTGTTCCAGATTAGTTTCATGGTCGATTGGCCGGAGGAAGTAGGCCATCTGGGCCATGGGTGCCATCGCGACCAGACAGCCGAGCATGGCCAGGAGACGAAACTTTTTCCAGATGATCAGCAAGCCTGTTACCGCAACAGCGGAACCAAGGAAAAGATCAGCCATGGTTAAGATCATCCACGATTTATTGGTAGACTGATAACTCAGCCGAGCTTCTTCGACCTGGATTATGCCGATAGCCCAGATGGCAAATTCGAAAAGCCCCAGCACGAGCAAGGCAATACCTGCCAGCTTGACGTTTTTCAGCCAGGGCAAGTGTTGCGTTAATGAAGCACCCAGCGATGAGGCAGGCATGGGAACAACGCCCCGGCTGATCTGTTCCACATCCTGCTTGATCTGGCTGGCATGCTGGTAACGCAGTTCCGGTTCTTTCTCCAGTGTCTTCAAAACGACTTCGTCGATGCGAACATCGATCTGCACTTTTTTGGATGGTGGTGCAAAACGCCCCAGAGGTAATTCACCTGTCAGCAGTTCATAGAAGACCACGCCGACAGCGTATAGATCAGCGCGGTGATCAACTTGCCTGGCTCCTTCCATCTGCTCAGGAGCCATGTAGCCTACCGTGCCCATAACCTGGTTGGTGGCAGTGAGATGTCGGGAGAGCGTGCTCTGGCCCAGCAACTTGGCCAGGCCGAAGTCTGCGATCTTCACCCGGCCGCGCTTATCAAGCAGGATATTCTCCGGCTTGATGTCGCGATGCACCACACCTTCCTGATGAGCATACTGCAAGGCATCACAAATCTGACCAACAATAGTAAGAGCTTCTTTTGGCTCAACGCTTTTGGTTTGGATAGCCTCTCGAAGGTTGACACCATCGACATACTCCATGATGAAGAAGCACCAGCCAGCCTTGTCACCGTGATCATGGATGTTGACGATGTTTGGATGGTTCAGCCTGGCCATGGCACGGGCTTCGCGGGCGAAGCGATTGGCAAACTCCGCTTCCTGGCCTGAGAGCTTGGGGAGGATTTTTAATGCGACCAGACGATCAAGGCGGGTCTGCCTGGCTTGGTAGACAGCACCCATGCCCCCCTGCCCCAGCAGTTTGATGATTTCCAGTTCAGGAAAGTGGGGCACCAACTCTGCAATGGCTGGCGCAGTGAAAGTACGATCATAGGGCGTGGTCTGAGCACTCCGGCTGGCCTGCGATGGATGCAGGCCCGGTTTGAGCAGGCAGGCAGCACATAAGCCACCAGGGGCATCTGCTGCCACTTCATTACCACACTGGGAACACATTCTGGTTGACATAATGCACCATGCCCATCCATTTCTTACTCTTACTTAACGGAGATTACCCCGTTTGTGACACGATTTTTACGATTTTCTCGACGCCAGGTTAAACAGGTATTGTATTTCTTCTTCAATCTGGACTGGTTCAGTAACGGTATCCCCAATTTCTTCGAGCAAAAGCTGCTGGTATTTCTTGCGAAGCTTGGAAACCATCTGCCTGAGGGCTGCGGGTGTTTTCTGATGCTGAGTAGCCAAGGCATCGTAGTCGGGCTTGGTGCCCAGGATGCTGGGAAGTAGTTGCTCAATGAGCTTGCTATCTTCCGTCTTCTGGTCAGGTTCAAGAAACCGTTTCATGACCCGTTTGAGGATGATGTTCAGCCAGACTTTTTCGAAAAGCACTTCGGGGGATGCTTCACGGGCGACTGCCTGATAAGCCTGCTCACCTTCTACCTGGTACATGCTGAAAGTCAGTTTGGAGCCACCGCGTTTGTGAGCCTGCTTCTTCTCTCGCTCATGTGAGAGAAAGTTCTTCATGCAGCTGAGCAGGAACGTACGAAAGCGGCCTCGCTGCGGATCAGCAACCGCCCAGGGATTGCGATGCAGCAGATCGAGAATGAAGGCCTGTGTCATGTCACGGGCATCGTGTCGATCGTAACCGTCTTGTCTGAGGTATGCATAGAGTGGAGGCCAATAGCGTGCACAGAGTTCCGAGAGAGCATCCTGCTTTTTGGATTGATCAGACTTACCTGCAGCAGCTACCAGGCTCCAGCGCGTGGTGGCAAAGCGAACCGGACGTGATGAGGAATTTGCCAAGGGTCATTCCATGCAGGATAGTCCTGATCAGTATTGCTTGAAGCACCTTGAAAAGTACTATCAGCATAGAATGTCTCGGTTTGAATGCAATCATGAAAAAACCTGGTGTCAAAAGAGACACCAGGTGCTGGAAAGGAGTGGTGAGTGCTCAGATTAGAAATCAAGTTTCATACGCAGACCAAACAGCAAAGCGGTATCAATACGTTCGCGGCCTGGCAGAATGACCTGGAAGTCAGGGGTAATGTGCCACCAGGGGGTAACGCCAACATTATAAAAGACTTCAACACCCTGCTCATCCTTCAGTGGGAACAGATTGGGAGCGAAGTTCTTCAGATTATCAGTCAGGCCGTTATAGAAATAGCCTACACCCCAGGTATCGTTCTGCCTGCTGCTAGCCAGACTGGCGCCACCGAAGCCGATGCTGCCTGCCCAGCGAATCGGGCTGGGGTCTTCGTCAGCGATGCCAATGGTGCCAAAGATGCCCCAGGTTCGCTTGGGGTTGCAAGAGTCTGCCATGAGTGCCTGATCGAACATGTAGAAGATCGACCAGGAATTCTGCACCTGGGGATTC
The DNA here is from genome assembly GCA_016795155.1 of Planctomycetia bacterium. Classification (NCBI taxonomy): domain Bacteria; kingdom Pseudomonadati; phylum Planctomycetota; class Planctomycetia; species Planctomycetia bacterium. The sequence goes on from JAEUIE010000006.1 coordinate 153,960, forward strand.
GGAATGAATACACCTTCTTCAGGATCAAAGTAGGCTGTACGATCCAGGGTGCGGTAAGATCCGGTGCTGAATGAACCACCAATAGTTTGATGACCAGCCAGGCCGTTGAAATTGACAGGCAGTGATGCCATGGCAATCATGGTAACGCCGTTGTTGAAGAAGGTATCAAACCCGGTATTGGTAGGCGTGCTGTTGGTATCCAAAGCCATGAAACTGAACAGTGCTTCCTGGTTGTTATCCAGCACAGCAACTCCACCACCCCAACTCGAATAGGGGACTGTTCGAGCAAGAACCATGGGCAAGCCGAAGGAAATATTCATGAAGGCATCAACACCACGGCCACCAGCATAAGGCTGCTTGAACTCGTCGAGGGTGTTGATCTTACCACCAAAGACAGCAAAGTTCTGAGACAGGAATTGTGTGTACTTGATTCCGGTCAGGGCGGTTTCGGTTTCATTAACAGCAGGGAAAATCTGCCCCAGGCTCACGGGGAATACCGTACCCGCGGCCAGGTTGGCTGACAGGCCGTAGATGGTTTCACCATGCAGGGTGAGGAACGAGCCTTTCATCAAGCCTGCTTTTTCACCATCCACGTTCAGGAAGTAATCCAACCTGCCGCCGTAGAAGTAATTCTGATCGCGTCCGCCACTGTCAACACCCTGGTAGAACTGGGTCCAACTGGTGTCAAATGTGATGCCTCGGCAATTGGCAAGATCATTGCGGAAGCCACCCCAATCGCCAGTCATTTTCAGCCTGGTCTGCCAGCATCCTCCGAAATCGAGCATGGCTGCTGCAGCGGGATTGCAGACATTGCAAGGGTTTGACTCAGCAGGAGCAGCAGCGGGTGCGGTGCTGGAGGCAGCTGCCTTATCATCACCATTCCAATGAATGGTAACCGTAGGAACCGGTTCCTGGGCCTGAATTGCTGATGGTACGATGGAAAGTAAAGCTGCGCTACAACCCAACGCAGCCAGGCGTTTGGCAAACATCCCTGTTTCTCCGATGTGAGTGGCCTGGCGTTCATCGTCCTGATTTCAGCCAGTAGGGGTCATATCGTCGAACGGTTGCATGCTGGAATCGCCAGCGCTCACAGAATGGTACCCGAAAACGAAGGCTGAGTAACTCTTGTAAGCCGTATGCGGTTTCTGCTGAATGTGCATGCGGTGCTGATGAGAAATGCTGATAGGAGAGTTTTTAATTAAAGTTTTGAGTTACAACTTCAACTCAGGCAGTTCAGCCTGCTGTTTGACCTCAGCACATCTTTGTGAGACTCTACTGGCCAGTTCCAGATATTGCTTTGCAACTTCGGAATCAGGATGGCTATGCACGATCGGGTCGCCGGCATCGCCCTGGCTGGCAACTTGTGGCACGATGGCAAGCTTAGCGAGTAGCGGCACATTATATTCTGCAGCACACTTGTCCCCGCCTCCGCTGCCGAAGATGGCGTATTCCTTGCCATCGTCTCCCCGGAAGTAACTCATGTTTTCAACAACACCGAGCAGTGGCACCTTCAATGCTTCAAACATCTGGGCACCACGGCGAACCACTTCCAGACTGACATCCTGAGGCATCGTTACCAGCAGCGCTCCGGTTGGAGGCACTTCCTGACAGAGCGATAACTGTGCATCGCCAGTACCTGGAGGCAAATCAATCACGAGGAAATCGAGTTCACCCCATGGAATTTGTGTAACGTAAGCGACGACGTATTTGCCTACCATCGGACCACGCAGAATGTTTGCCTGGCCTGGAGCCGAGATGAAAGCCGACGACATGATCTTGATGCCGTACTTCTCTACCGGGAGTCCTTGCGTTCGTTGATCGACCTGCTTGACGCCAACCATTTTACCGACGGAGGGGCCGAGGATATCGCCATCAGCCAGGCCGACGCGGTGCCCCTGTTTGGCCAATGCAACTGCCAGGTTTACTGCAACAGTCGATTTACCCACGCCTCCCTTGCCGCTGGCGACCGCGATGGTGTATTGAACTGTTGAATTCAAGGTATTCTCCAAACCAAGTAAACCTGCACTCGTAACGATGCGGTGAATTGGCACGGTTAGCGTGCGTACACGCAAACCGTGGCACCCTGATCATTGTGACACCCGACCCGCAAGACTCCTTATCTTAGCTGTCAGCGGGTGTGTGTCTCCCACTTGCAGAGCGAATAGAGGAACTCAAAAGTGAAGATGCCCAGATCGTGGCCATCGCTCCAGATGATTTTATAGGCATAGTTGCCTACCGGATTCATGGCAGTGGGCTTCACTGGTTCATTGCGGGGAATTTCCTTTTCCTGCAGCACCCGAAGCGAAAGGCCGCCATCCGTCGGCCTGGCAACTGGCTCCATGATCTTTTGGCGATCTTCGTTGCACAGGGCACAAGGACAGACTTCACGCAGCTTTACCCACAAGATGGTGCCTACGCGACCATCACTCCAGGTGATCTGCAAGCGGTCGTCGCCAGATTTAGCCAGTGCGGTGGGGCGGGGGAAAGAACTCATGCTGACAGTTTATGTCAAAGTAGTCTCGCTGAAAGACTTCTACTTTTCCATTTCCCTTGTGCGTCAGTTTTTTTACAATCACACCATCCCACCGGTTTGATTCCCACCTGATTTGAATGGAGATCTACGCAATGCGACCGAATAACCTCTCCCGCCGAGGCTTTCTGGCTGGCTCGGCCACGGCACTGGCTGCCACCGGTTTGCCCATGTGGTATGCCCGTGAAGTAGTAGCTCTCGAACAGGAACATGCCATTCGCGCTGTCAAATCGGTGAACGACAAGCTGCAGGTGGGTGTAGTTGGTTGTGGCGACCGCGTTCGCTCCGGCGATCTGCTTTATGCTTTGCTGCGGAATCCCAATGTCGAAGTGATTGCCTGCTGCGATGCTGACGCCAAGCAACTTGAATACACGGCCCGCATTGTGGAAGGCGAAAAGCCCAATAATACCCGAGGCAAAAATCTTAACGAGTTTCGCCAACCCATTCCGTCGGGCGAACCCGATCCAAATCGTAAGACCAATGTGAAGGTCAAGCGTTTCAAGGATTATCGCGACTTGGTAACGATGCCGGAACTTGATGCCGTGCTGGTTACCACCCCAGATCATTGGCATGCACTTCCCGCCATCGCTGCTTGTCGGGCTGGCAAAGATGTCTACTGTGAAAAGCCACTGTCATTGACCATTGCTGAAGGACGGGCGATGGCCAATGCCGCCCGCATGCACGGCCGGGTGTTTCAGACAGGCAGCCAGCAGCGTTCCGAACTGGGCAAGTTCCGCCTGGCTTGCGAACTGGTGCAGAATGGCCGCATAGGCAAAATCAAGAAGATTGATACCCGCATCGGCAACCCCGATAAAGGTGGCCCATTTAAGAATCAGGCACCACCCGAAGGGCTCGACTGGAATCTCTGGCTCGGCCAGACACCGGAAGTTCCCTTCTGCAAGGAACGCTGCCATTACCAGTTCCGCTGGTGGTATGCCTACTCAGGCGGCAAGATGACTGACTGGGGTGCTCACCATAACGATGTGGCCCAGTGGGCACTTGGCATGGATAACTCTGGCCCAGTGAAAGTCACTGCGGTCAAAGGCGAACAGCCCGGCATCGAGAATGGCTACGATTGTCACATGAACTTCGAAGTCATTTTCGAATATGCCAACGGCGTACCTGTGCATTGCATGGCTGCAGGCGAAAATGGCGTTCGTTTCGAAGGGGAAAATGGCTGGATTTTTGTCAGCCGCGGTGATCTAAAGGCCAGTGATCCGAAGATCATCAGTGAGCCGCTGGGCTCTGATGCCAAGCGACTGCTCGCCTCGCCCAACCACATGCGCAACTTCCTCGACAACATCAAGAGCCGAGGCCGTTGCTGTGCAGATGTGGAAATCGGCCATCGCTCCGCCACGGTTTGTCACTTGGGGAATATCGCTCTTCGTTATGGCATGGGCAAGACCCTGCACTGGGATCCTTACCACGAACAGTTCCAGGAATCCGATGCCAACCAGCATGTATCCCGCCAGATGCGTGCCCCCTGGCAGATCGACCCGATGTACGACACCATCGGCCACCACCGTGCACAGAATGTGGAATGGTACGTAGAACCCCGCCGACGAGGTTTCCTGCGTCGCATCTTCCGCAAATAATCTGTGGGTCACGATTTCATCGTGATGGGAGGTGTAGTTGCTGGACGCACCTCTCCATGAATGACTCAGATGTATTCCGAAATCTATGACACGATACAATCGTGTCCCACTCTGCCGTGGGTCACGATTGTATCGTGACAGCGTCGAGCGATATCCTAACGCACTTCACCGATGACACGTTGAAAACGTGTCCCACCGCTATTCCACTGCAATCTTCAGTTGCTTGAGATAATGCTGTTCCCGTTTTCGCATAACTTCGCAGTCTTTTTCATTCAGATCGTCGTAACCACACAGGTGCAGTATGCCGTGGATGACGTAGAGCAGTAACTCATCGACCGGGGCGTGGCCTCTATCTTTGGCAGCGGCAATGGCTGTTTCCGTGCTGATGGCGATGTCGCCATGCAACGGCTTTTCCGAATAGGGAAAAGTGATGACATCAGTAGGTTCATCATGCTCCAGGAATTGCTTGTTCAGCTTGTGGATGGCGGCATCGGTCATCAGGGCAAACGTGACTTTAGCCTGCTTATGGCCCTCACCCTGCAGCACGGCACGAGCCGTTTCTTTGATACGGGCATAATCCAGTTCCAGCACTTCCTGCTGGTTGGCAACTGATACACTCAGCATGAACGGCCTGCCTTGCTGAAAAGATTCCTGGAATTGTAGATGCCCTGACTGATACTTTCAGGTAAAGTTTATGATGAGAGAATAGAAAACAAAATGGAAGAACCGAAGGATTTGCCATGAGTGCAGGTACGACCAGAGAATTGCAGGCTATGAAAGGCTGGAAACTGCCGGCCCGGGTCGTCCACGTTCTTGGCGATCCGCGGTTTCGTGTGGAAGGCTCCATCCTGGCGATGCTGCCCACGTGGGATGGCACGACTTGGACTCTGGAAGAGCCAGGCATCCTGAGGCAATGGAACACGCGCGAAGGGCGCGAACTGCAACACCAGTCGCTGAGCGATCTGGAAATGCTTTGGGCACTCGGAGGCAAACAGCCCGCACTGGCCTCCGCTGCTGACGATGTCACTTTCTGGAATACTGCAACTGGCACTGCAATCAAATCAGTCAAACAGCCTTCCTGGGTAACTGCGCTGGCATTTCGTCCTGATGGCGATGTTCTAGCAACAGGCCATGATGATGGACGAGTTCGGCTGTGGGATGTCGCCAGCGCCACCATGACTCGCGAATGGCAGATGGAAGACACAGGCATCAGCACGCTGGCGTTTTCGTCCGATGGGCAAAAACTCGCTGCAGGCCGCGAAGACCGCACGCTCTGCCTGCTTGATGTGGTGCATGGCGTCGTGATTGGCAAACTGAAAGGCCACACGGATAGAATCTCCGCCATCACCTGGCATCCGAGCACACGTTTTTTTGCCACCTCCAGTTGGGACACTACTTGCCGGGTTTGGAATGTGCAGCAGGGGGAACAGATCTACATTCTCAACGGGCAGGCGGACCAGGTGCATACCGCTGCCTTTTCTCCTGATGGGTCCATGCTCGCCAGTTCCGACAGCGAAGCAACCATCTGGCTGTGGGACCCCTTCCAGGGCAAAGTGCATCGCAAGATGAAAGGCCACCTGGGTGAAGTCACGCAGTTGGCTTTCACGCCTCAAGGCGATTACCTAGTTTCAGGCGGTTCCGATGGCAGGCTCATTCTCTGGGATGTTGCCACGGGGGAAAACGTTTTGCGAACTCGTGCTGACAGCACGCATACTTCCCGCATCAGGCTTTCTCCTCGGCAGGATCAGGTTGCAGCCATCCTTGGCGGAGAAAGCATTCACATATGGGATGCACAGCAAGGCAAACCGGTCAAGACCATTGAATCGATGCCTAGCCTGGCTACTGCTCTGACCTATCAATCAGGGGAAGCCTTGCTGGCCAGCGGTCACGACGATGGCAAAGTCTTTTTCTGGGATACTGGAACCGGCAAACAAGCCGGGCAGACGCACGATCATAATACCCGCATCACCACAATGGCAACCGATGCGAATGGTAAGCGACTGGCTACCGGCGGTAGCACCGATGGCTACGTTTTCATTCTTGATATTGCGACGAACGATATCCTGTTGCTGATTCCCGGTGCTACCGAAGGCTGCACCGTAGAAACGCTGGCCTTTGTGCCCGGCACTCCTCTGCTGGCGGTGGCTGGGATCGATTGGAAGAGTTCCGGCCAGGAAGGATGTCTGTGCCTGTGGGATCTGGAAAAGCCCGCGAAGGTGCTGTCGATACCTGTAGGTGGAACCGCATTGGCAGCTCATCCGAATGGCAAACAGTTAGCCGTCGCTACGCTGAATGAATCGATCTGCCTCTATTCACTGCCTGATTTGAAACTGGAGCGGGAACTGATCGGCCATGCAGGGATGGTGACGGGCCTGGCCTTCACTGCCGACGGCCAGCGGCTGCTCTCTTCCGGAGAAGATGGCACTGTCCGCGTCTGGGACATGAAGACCGGTGAAGAAGTGCAGATGTGCGAAACAGATGTCGTCATCCGCGATCTGTCGATCTCTGCCGATGGCCGCTATGTCTACACCGCGAACGCCAATGCGACAGCGTTTGTGATAGATTTGAAACGGGAGTAATGCATTGGCCGAAAAGCAAACCGCAGTGTGTTGCGTGAACTTTTGAATCTGCCTGCGGTGGAACGTTTTCGCCTGGCTGACAGACTCTATTCTAGCTTGTCGGAAGAAGACCAGGATGATGCCCTGGAAGCGGAACTGGATAGACGCTGGAAAGAAGTTGCCAGTAGAATGGTTTAACCCCTGCCCCGCTCGGCGTTGAAGAAGTTGCCTGCGAAGTCATGAATCGATAAACCCATTTGCACCAACCATTATTTCCTAGTTTTTCTTGACAGGTCCTGGCACGAATCTCAGCAAAGCTCCCGAAAGGGAATTCGTAATAGTGAGCGTAGACAGGTCTGTGAACACCAGATTTACCCAACTGAGATTATTGTCCGCATTCCATGTTATTTGCTTGATGGTCTTCGCCGTTATCAGACGTTCAAAAGCTTTCGGCCCGCCCACAGGCACGGGCGCCTTGGTGCTATAGGTTTCGTATGATTCCGAGCGTTCGAAAGTAATGGACATAAATACCTCCTCGAATATGTGGTAATTTCGCTCTGTATTGCCACGATAAGCCTTGATACTACATCATGCGACAGTTTGAGGTGAAATACGTCACAGTTTATGCATTTTTGGAACTTGCTGCAGAAAAGTTCAGCATTTTGCCACATTCCGTTGGCTACTCGCGTCGGGATGTAGTTGCGAGGTAACGTAAGCACACCTCGGCGGAGTGTGTCACCGGTTCTGGACTGTTTCAACAACATTCCGCAGTTAGCCACTATCGGCGTCATTGGCTTTGATTTAGAATGAGACGACACGTTGTTGCCATCACCTTGCATTGGGAGTTCTCATCATGGCTCTGCCCGCTGAATATATGACTCCAGAAATGTACATGGGTTTCTACCGTTCGATGTATATTACCGTTGCAGAAGGATCAGATGTCCATGTGGATATTCGCAAATATTTGAACCACGGCAAAGTGGTTCCTCTGCCTACTCCCGATCCCGTCACCAAGAAAACGCCTCCTCCCAGAAAACCTGAGGGCATCCTGGAAGAGCGTGCCACTGCAGCCAACAAGGAATACTGGTTGATCCTAAGCCAGGTGGCAACCGACCCCTTTCGGGATTCGCCGGGCGGCAACGCCAAGAAAATCACTGCTAATCAAGTACCTTTGGATTTTTATTTTGGTGGAAGGAAATACAACAGAAGACAAGTTCATCTGGCCTACATGGGCAAGGGCTCACCAGTCGATGTTGCCATGGCACTTCGCCTGGCTTCTCGATATCGGATTATTTCGACCGAGGGATATTGCGATAAATTTTTAGGCCTCGATTGCACCGGTTTCGTCAGCAACTACTGGGGATTGAGCAAAACAGAGAACATCGATCACAAGGATTTCGACAAAAACCGCAGGAAGGATCTCTCCACCATCAGGATTGGGGATGCACTGGTCTATTACAAAGGCAAGCAGAGCAGTGAGCATAAGAAAGTACGGTCGATGCACATCGCTGTTCTGAATGAAGTATTGTCCGAATCGAATTCGGGGTCCGAAGTCAAGCTGACGATGAATTATGTTGAGTCTGCCGGGAATGATGAAGGCGTTCATAAATCACAAACCAGAGAAATCGTTTTCAAGAAAACCCGTGAAGGTGAGTTGTACTACGACACAACTTCGGGTAACACGGGTTACCTGTGTGGCGGGCCACCGATGAACAGACCAAACGGATTTTGATAAACCCATCACTGCAGGGCAGGCATGCTGATGATGATGCACACCGGTTGCTGGTGAAAGGCTGGATCACCTAATCATGGATGTCACCGCCATTCCTTTTCATGCACATCTCGCCCTTGAGCTGGCCTCACCGCCTCACCTGCTGCAGTTGTCGCCTCGTGATGTACATCAGAATCATCTGGGCACTATTCATGCCTCGGTGATGATTGCTGTCGCCGAGGCAGGCAGCGGATTATTTCTGCAACAGCATCTGCAGGAAGACGTTGCTCGATTGGGAGGCATAATATTACCGATCATCCGTCGGATCGATGCCAAGTTTCATCAGGCTGGTCAGGGGTTAATTTACTGTCGATGCGCAATGGAACCTGATGCTCTGCGCGATGTGCTGGAAGAGTTGAAATCGCGAAACCGGGCCAAGGTGGTGGTGCCCATGCAGGTGGTTGATACAAAATCAACTCTGCTGCTCAGTGCCAGCTTCGACTGGTTCATTCAACGCCAAGCCAATACTCCTTCCAGATGACCACTGATTTCACTTCTCTCGTGCTGGTGTTTGTCACTGCGGTTGCAGCAGGGGCGATGAACTCGATCGCTGGTGGTGGCACGCTTTTAACATTTCCACTTCTGATTTGGCTGGGGCTCGATGGCAAAATGGCCAATGCTACCAGCACCATCGGACTGTGGGCTGGTTCGCTCGGCGGTGCGTGGGGCTATCGCCAGGAAGTGATGCACCAGAGTGCGTTGTTCTGGCCTTTCTTTCTCTCCAGCCTGCTGGGTGGCGTTGTTGGCAGCTTGCTGTTTCTTTACACGGATCGAAGCACCTTCAACGATTTTGTACCCTGGCTGATTCTGATTGCTACGCTGATGTTCGCATCGCAATCGGTTCTGAAAAACCTGATCGGCAAAAAGGGGGAGACGCATTTTCATCCGAACCGCTGGCCACTTGTCGCAGGTATTCAGTTCCTGGTAGGAATTTATGGTGGCTATTTCGGTGCAGGCATGGGTATTCTGATGCTGGCCATCCTGGCTTTCCTGGGCATGACGAATATCCATCGCATGAACGGCATCAAGAACATTGCCGCAACGGTGATTAATGGTGTTACCATCATCATCTTCGTGAGCTACAGCCTGCTGGATGAAAGCAGGGTTCAGATTCACTGGCCGGTAGCGGTTGCCATGCTGATTGGCGCCTGCATTGGCGGGTATGGCTGCACAGGGCTGGCGAAGAAACTGCCCATCGGCGTGGTGCGCTGGATAGTCATCCTCATTGGCCTGGTGGGAGCCGCTTCCACCGCTTACAAGACCTGGTTTGCTACATGAGCACAAACCCTCCTCAACGGCTGCGATACCTCGACCAGTTTCGAGGCTACACCGTTTTCGGCATGATCGTCGTGAATTATCTGGGTCTGTTTAACAAACAGATTCATCCGATCTTTCATCATCACAATACCTATTGCAGCTATGCCGATACCATCATGCCGCAGTTCTTCTTTGCGGTGGGGTTTGCACTGCGGTTTACCATGGTGAAGCGGCTGCAGACCGAGGGCTGGTGGCCTGCCCATGGCAGACTGATCAAACGAGTATTCGGGCTGCTACTCATCGCAGCTCTGGTGCATGGGTTCGACAATGCCAACCTGAATTGGGCAGCGCTCCAGGAAAAGGGCTTTTTCGTCTGGCTCGAAAACACCTGTTCGAGAAACTTCTTTCAGACATTGACCCATATTGCTGTGACCACATTGTGGGTGATCCCGGTCATCAGTCAAAGCTGGCTGGTGCGATTACTCTGGCTGGTGGCATCAGCCTGGCTGCATGTGGTGTTGTCGCAGGAGTTTTATCTGCAGTATGCATTGACCCGACCGGTGATTGATGGCGGTCCGCTCGGCTTTCTCACCTGGACCATACCGGTGCTGGCTGGAACCTTTGCATCAGATTTTCTTACACGGCCTGGCGTGCAGGGTGTATTTGGCAAACTGCTGGCTGCTTCGCTGGTAGTGATGGCCTTGGGGTATGGCTTATCGTGTCTTCGTGATCCTTCGGCATTGCCCCAAGACGAGCCTTACTTTTCCTGGAAGGCACCGCCCTTCCTGCCGCCCTGGGATAAGAACAATCCCGATGCCACGTATGAGCAAAGACATAATCTGGATCGCAAGCAGACGGTGAAACTCTGGACGATGAGCCAGCAGACGGGAGCGGTTTCCTACCTGGTATTTGGCACTGGCGTTTCGCTGTTGGTGTTGGCATTATGCTGGCTGATATTCCAGAACTGGGAAATCGGTTTGTTCCGTACGCTGGGCAGCAATGCACTGATTGCCTACATCGTGCATGGGATGGCTATTGATGCGGTTGTGAAACTGATCCCCCGAGATGGTCCACTCTGGGTGGTGCTGCTGGGGTTAGCCATCGTCATGGGCATCACGTGGCTGGTCTGCCGCTCGCTGGAGAAGAAGGGGTGGTATGTGAAGGTGTAGGGGGTAGGAGTAGGGTGGGTCGAGCGATTAGAACCCCAAAGCACTGGTGGTCTCGCTGATTCAAGCTCGCCCCACCATGCGATTGCAACAGTTGGTGGGGCGAGCTTGGTTTCGTATACGTCTTATCGCCGAGTACTTATCGCTCGACCCACCCTACCTATCCACTACTTTTCCCCTTGTTCACTTGCCGACTCGTAGTGTCGGGATAAGTTGCATTTGTACACTATTTCTAACCCATTCAGACAAGGAACCAGCCATGCCTCCAGCACCTACCAGTCACAAATCATTGGCCGACGATAAAGAGCTGATGAACACCCTGGGGCAGATCGAGAAGACCTTCGGCAAAGGCGCGATCATGCAACTGGGGGAGAACTCGGTCACCGATGTGCCGGGCATTTCTACCGGTGCTTTGTCGCTGGATCTGGCACTTGGTGGCAAAGGATTCCCGCGTGGCAGAATCATTGAAATCTATGGGCCGGAATCGAGTGGTAAAACGACCATCGCTCTGCATGCGGTAGCTTCAGCCCAGAAGCAGGGTGGCGTTGCTGCATTCATTGATGCCGAACATGCACTCGATCCATCGTGGGCCAAGCGGCTTGGAGTTGATCTGGAAGCATTGCTGGTCAGCCAACCCAGCAACGGCGAAGAAGCGCTGAAGATTGCTGAAATGCTCGTGAAGAGCAATGCGGTAGATATCATCGTCATCGATTCGGTAGCGGCTTTGGTGCCCAAGAATGAAGTGGAAGGAGAAATTGGCGATTCGCATGTGGGCTTGCAGGCCCGCTTGATGAGCCAGGCTCTCCGCATTCTGAACCCGATCATTTCCAAGACCAAGACCTGCATCATCTTCATCAATCAGATTCGCCAGAAGATTGGCGTGATGTTCGGCTCGCCTGAAACCACCGCAGGCGGGTTGGCACTGAAGTTTTATGCTTCGGTGCGTCTCGATGTCCGCAAGATCAGCACTGTCAAGGAAGGCGAAGATACGGTAGGCAGCAGGATCAAAGCCAAGGTGGTCAAGAACAAGATTGCTCCGCCCTTCCGCAGTGCCGAGTTTGATCTGATGTATGATCAGGGCATCAGCCGGGCAGGCGATCTGATCGACCTGGCTTTGGAAGAAGGATTGCTGGAAAAGAGCGGGGCCTGGTTGAATTATGGCGAAACCCGCCTGGGCAATGGCCGGGAAAATGCCAAGAGCTATTTGAACGAGCATCCGAAGATACTGGATGAAATCACGAAGAAGGTGCTGGAAAAACGAATCCCCGATATGCGAGCAGTCACTGCTACAGCACCTGAAGAGAAAGCCGAGAAGAACGGCAAGCCAGAAGCCCCGGCTGGGAAAAAAGTTAAAGCCGCCGACTGAAATATTTAGCCCACGGTTCTTCAAGCCGGGGGTGGGTGCGTGCGAAGGCTTGATGTGCACTTGAGTGCAGATAAACGATGCGGTAAAATACAAATTACTGCAAAAGTACCTATGCGGTGCATTGGCACGGTTAGCGTGAGTATACGCAGAGGCCGTCCGGTAATTCAGAGTGCATCGAGGATCCATTGTATTTGCCCGTTGTTGTTTCCGCAGCGGTGGTTATGTCGCAGCAGAAGTTGATAGTTGGCGATGGCAGCGAGTAGTTGTGTTTGGTTGTTGCCCAG
>JAEUIE010000007.1 GCA_016795155.1 Planctomycetia bacterium
TGTTCTCTTGGCCGTTTAATAGCCCGCAGTTCAGTTCCAAAACTCGCCAACTATCAACGCAAAAACGCCAGACTCTCTGCCTGGCGTGGTGCGTGAACCGTGTTGTAGATAAAGCCTCGATGAAGGCTTGCAAGCTCCCCGAATAGGGCGCGCTTCAAGAAATTCTCTGCTTATGGTAGAGAGAAATGATGTCGGTCCAACATGTTATGGCGTAATGCGTTACAACATGCATCCAAAATTCGCTGTTAACCGCCACACTTATCTCTTTAGGTTAAGGAGAGATGTTTTGGGTGGAAACATCTCTGTAGAAGGGTTCGCTGTTAACTGGCTTGTATTAGAGAAGTTACATTCTACACCCCGGCTTGGCGGCCTTTTGAACAGCTACCACCGCCGAGCGGCATGAGATGGAAGCCACTCGCCTGTCGTTGACAAGATTTCGATTCAGTCTCGTTCTCATGTTCACTCGTGAATGGGCCTTTGTGTCTCTTTGTTCAGTTCTGGCTTTTCGGACACTATTGTACCTGACGGGTGCTAACTGACACAAAAATGGCTTGTGATCCAGGTTAACCATTACTTCACGAATTGCCTCCACATGAATCGAATCGTCCCTCACGCTGGTCACTCTGAACGGAAGGTATCGTAAACACAGTCGAATTAATTATCAACCGTGTTTACGTGAGTCTGCGTTTGATAAGTTCAACGATACCCCATCCTGACAACATCCCCATGATGTAGGTGCCGAGGATCAAGATGATCTTGGGAATAGTCATCGTCCAGACCAGGAACGAAACCTCCACAGACCCCAAATTCTGAATGGAGAAGACAATCACAATTACCAGTAAAATGATTCCCAAAATACCCGTTACATAGTTCATACTGAATCCCCTCAAAAGAAACCGTTCGAGTAGTGGAAGTTACGGCAATGAAGCCAGGTAGGAATGGATAAATGACTATTGAGTGATCGCCACATTCGCGCCGCGGGTAAGGCCGCCTTTTGTCCAATCGCAACTCCATCCTGGAAAAGCGAATTGCGGATAAGGATCAGGCTCGATAGGAGCAGGAGATTTATAAACAATATCAAACTGACGGTCATCTCGAATCCGCCCGATCATACAGTACCTGAAAGCATGTTGCGTTTTAGGATCGATGGCAATGGCGTATCCCGGAGCATTAAACTCTATCTTGCTACGAAAGGCATCTCGAACTTTATCAACTTCGAAACTACCTGCTTTTTCAACAGCCAGTTTCCATAAGTAGACTTGGGTATAAGCGCTGACAATGGGATCGTCGGTGACACGGTCCGAGCCAAACTCTTTTCTAAATTGTGTAATGAAAGCGGTATTTGAAGGAGTATCAATACTCTGGAAATAGCTCCATGCTGCCAGGTGGCCTTTGACCTTGGCAGGAAGCAGGTTGCGGAGTCCGTCTTCTCCTACACTTGTGGCCAGCACGGGTATCTTTTCGGGTGTGATCTCCGCTGCAGCTAGCTCATTGTAAAAGGCAATATTACTGTCACCGTTAATCGTGTTAATAATGATGTCCGGTTCAGCCTTGCGAATCTTTGGAAGAACCGTTGAGTAATCACGATAACCCAGTGGATTGTAAGATTCACCAACTACTTCCACTCCTTTGGACCGGAGGTACCTGGCAATGATAAAGTTGGCTGTCCGTGGAAAAACGTAGTCAGACCCTAATAGATAAAACCGTTTCTTCTTCCCACCATCAGAGGAGAGAAGCCAATCGAGCGCAGGAAGAATCTGTTGATTGGGCACCGCCCCGGTATAAATGATGTTTCGCGATGATTCATTTCCTTCATATTGCAGTGGATAAAAAAGTAGACCGTTGTGTTTCTCAAAGACCGGTAACACCTTCTTGCGGCTTGCTGAGGTCCAGCAGCCGAAAACAGCAGCCACTTTCTCCTTGGTCAATAGTGTCTCGGCATACTTGGCATACAACTCGGCTCTCGACCTAGGCTCTTCTTCGATCACTTCGATCTGTCTCCCGAGGACACCGCCAGCGGCATTGATTTCCTCAATGGCAAGAATCTCAGCATTACGAACAGCCATGCCACTAATTGCCATCGTTCCCGTTTGCGAGTGAAGAATACCAACCTTTACCGGGTCTGCGTTTTTGGCTTTCGGAGGGCTACATCCTGCAAGAAGCCATGGAGAAAAGAACAATGCCTTCCCTGTCTGCGTCAGAACAGTACGGCGAGTGGGAGCACTGCGAACCATTGGAGTTCCTTGATTCAGGATTGAGGTCATCGATTTCACGCAAAACAATTCGGCAATTTGTGAACGCTTCATACACCAGCAATAGCTTCTCTATGTTTCATGGAATAACGCCAATAGTGGCCTGGGTTAAGAAGAATCTTTCCAGTCCCCTCATATTCGCGAACCAATTTTTCCCCGGATGAGTAACGACCAAGATAATTCTTGGTTAAGCGTTTAATCTTAAAGGATACATCCCCAGTCCTGCAAATGACATATCTGCCTTCTGCGACAAACTTCTTGCCCTTTTCCAATTGAATGATTTCGGTGGGGCCTTTCGTACATACCACGACTTTTCCATAACCGCTGACTTTGGTTTGTAAGTAGATGAAGCCCTCTCCTGCCCAGATTGCCGTCATGATGGGTTCCCGGTGATAACTCAGTTTGATGCTCCCTTCCGAAGCCCAATACGCGCCACGTTCCAAGATCCAGGATTCACCATTCAATTGAAGTACGTGGAACCCACCCAAAGACGATTCCATGGTTATGATACCCGTTCCGGAATATACCGGTCGATGCATCGCTTCATCAGCCAGCACCGAAGTAATCAGCCCTCCCATCGAAGGGATCACAGGAGAATAGACACTGATATCACCTGTCATGTAACACAGCGAACCGGCTTCTAACCGAACGGATTCATGGTTAAGGTGTGCTTCAACATACCTTGTGCCTTCCAACTGATGAACTGTGAAATCTGCCATCGTTATTCCCTTCATACAGCTGGATGATGCTTGTTTGTTGAAAAGCACACAGAGAGCTCAGGGCTCGATTTAATCGTTATTCTTCCATCATGATCTGAGCGACATTTTGGAACGCATCCGTACCAATACTCAAATCACCACGAAAAGGGTTATCAAGCGCCACGATTAAGGAAATCATGGTTCCAAGGAAAAATGCCAAAAGACCACCAAGGATCAACTGTGTAAGGAATTTCATGTCAAGCAACCAAACAAAAGCCAAATTGACCATGGCTCCGACAATGACTACATACCACATCACTGCGGGAATATTCGTGGTTACCGACTGCAATCGTTGAGTGCGGTATTCCAAAAACACGTTAAACTGATGAAGCGCTTCAGCATGAATGATCTCCTCACCCTTGGTTTTGGGTTCAAACTCAAGAAGTTTCTGCTGGAAGGCATTCACTCGTGCAATGCCACCTTTAGGTATGATCCCTTTTCGTTGGAGAGGCCAGGCGTATTTGATGACATATCGATTGTAGTCTCGTAGCAGCCAGCGGAGATTTTGCCCAAAAGGATCAGGATAAGCTGAAACGTCATAGAACAGAGCAGTTAAGGCCGTCGCTTCTTTTTGGACAGTTGTTTCTACCTGGGTATAGTTCTGATACGCAGCGACAGCGATCAAGCCGACTAGCAAACCGTAAAACACGCCGAAGCATGATAGGATGTAACCGACGATCTCGTTGGAACCGCGTGTTCGTGCGAATAGTCTCAGAATAGGGCGAATCAGAATGCATCCGATCCAATAAAAGGCGACAAAGGTACCGGTAATGATACCCGCCATAACTTCATTGGGATAATCGTAGAGCCAGAAGAACACGGGAGTCATCCTCGTCGAAAGTCGTAATTCAGATGATATTTGCTCAAATGAGAAGCAGCACTCGGTGACTAGAATCAGCGCCAGGGTTTCACGGGTTCATTACAGCTGATGCAAACGTGATGAGTCTCTTTCCTGGGCTGCAGCACTATCAGTTTTCTTCCAAAGATGTTGATCTTCAGGAAGTGCAATCCCAGGCCTACCAGGAAGAAAACGGCCAGGCCGATGCCCATTGCTCTCCAGAAAGTGGTGTAAAACCAGGCAACAATCGCAACGATAAAAATCAGTGGCACCAGAAGTGGCCACCATCCATCTTGAAGCTCGATGTATTCTCCCGGTGGAATATCGACAGTCACCGTGCGATCACACCTATTGCAAACCAGTTTGCCATGGTAGTCACAAGCTTGATTGAGGCATTGAGACTTCTCTTCATCCTTCGAGACACGTGCTCGGCAATGGAAACAAAAATCGGTGCGACATTTAGGACAGTGGTATGCATCCGGATCAGTAGCTGATCCGCATGCCGGGCATTTCTTGACGTCGCCTAGGCGATTTAGCTTTGTCACAGTTCCTCCCAAGTGCCTAATTCCCAATGAAACAAAAAGCTACAAAGCTATCGTACCCCACTGCGTTGTACTATTTGGGTTGCAACGTGCATACCCAGAAAATGTCCAATGGAACAGGAACAACCTGGAGGACAAAGGGCAGGTACGCTCGTCTGTGCATTCCAATTGAATCGTTTCATCGAAGCTGGTTCTTCTTCGAACCAGCGGCCCCGGCTTGTTGGCAGTTGAGCGACTTTCGTCTCGGAATGTAGGGGAATCGCTGAACTGGTTTTCGTCGATCCTACTGGCAGTACGCGACCTTCATGTACCGTTCCCCAGACCTTGATGTCCTTGATTTTGGTAGCATCACAAGTAACAGGGTTCTCATCAAGAATCGTGAAATTCGCCAGCTTGCCGGAAACGATGCTGCCAAGCTCCTTTTCGCTTTTCAGCGAGTAAGCTGCATCAATCGTGACAGCACGTAACGCGCCTTCACGGCTCACTCGCTGGTTTTCGCCGGCGATACGGCCTGACGATGTGATGCGGTTCACCCCGCACCACATCAGGAAGAGCGGATCGGCCGGGGCCATGGGCATGTCGGAATGGAAGGAGTACGAGACATTAGCTCGCTCTACGTCACCCAGTCGAACCATCTGGTCCGCTCGTTCAGGTCCCAGTCCCACTTTGCCATAGTTATCGGCCAGTGCGGTTACGTAGTAAGGATTAGCGCTGACGATGCATCCGAGCCTCTTGATCCGTTCCACCTGGTCTTTGGCGCTCACTGCGAAGTGGACGATGGTGGTCCGGTGATCGAAACGAGGCTTGCGCCGAATGTTCTTCTCCAGAGTATCCAGCAGTCGGTCCAATCCGGCATCGCCATTCACATGAATGTGGATTTGGTAGCCGGCGTCCCAATAGATGCGGAACGCTCGCTCAAAGACATCGAGATCAGTCATCCACTCGCCCTTGTGCCCATCCAGGTAGGGCTCTCGCACCTGCATCAATTGTGAGTAAATGGCTCCATCAGAAAAGAGTTTCACCATCTTGTCTGACAAACTCGTCATGCCAGGATACCACGATTTCAACTTTTCGGATTCCACCAGGACCTGGTTGTCATCCTTGTATTTATCCGCCATCGTCTTGCCATCAACCATCCAGGTCCAGCGAAAGGGCATACCAGGTTGTGCGAAAACAGTGTTCACCGCATCCTGCAGCGGTTTGACCAGAATACCACCAGGTTCGTTACCAAAGGTAATGCCTTTGCTGTGCATGTAATCGCGTGACAGCAGCAATCCTCTGGTGAGGCGTTCCGGAGTAGCGATCATCGTGGCCACTTTTGCAAATGCTGCGAATACACCTTGCTCCCAGAAGTGGCCTTTCTCATAGTTCGATTGCTCTCGCTGCGAGGCGGTCCAGCCATTGACCAACTCCTGAGTAATTCCTGCCTTTTTCATCGCAGCAGTATTCAGAATGATTTCATGGCATGATCGGCCCCATACCAGGATCGGCCGGGTTGTACTGATCGTATCCAGATCGCCGCGGGACAATTTACCAAAGAAACTTTCATGATAACCCCATGTGACAAGGGGCTCTTCCGGGGAAGTCATCTTCTTCTCCGCCATGGTCAACCGCGACACGAAATCCGATTTGTCCTTTACTGCCGGCATCGTTCCTGAAGGCAACTTCCACTCTTCAATGGACAGAACCTCCGAAGCCAAGGTGAGGGCTGCGAGCACGGGGTGATCGTGCTGAGAAATGAAACCGGGGACGATGACCTTGTCCTTAAATGTTTCATCAATCGTGAACGGTTGTTTGCCAATGGCGGCCTTCATCTCTTCCAGTGTTCCTGTAGCCAGAATCCTGCTTCCCACAACGGCAACGGCATCGGCCTTCGGCTTAGTGGGATCCAGGGTAATAATCTCTTTCGCCTGGTAGATGGTCACGGATGGGAGCGGCTTGCTACCCGCTGTGCCTGCTACATCCTGAAGAGACGATGTCTGGGCAAAAGTGGAACTTCCAAGAAATGCCATCAGCACACTGATGATGGCGAATCTGCGAGTCTGAAACATGGATTATCCCTCGTGTTATCTCTCGAATGTGAATGACAAGCCTAAGAGTTAGACGCTCGAAGCCAAGCGAGTTTGAACAAGAAGACAGTGGTGATCAAAAAGCAGCAACACCAGCCTCTGCGACAGCGTGATCCTGATCGCCAGAACCACCGCTGACGCCAATGGCACCCACGACCTTGCCATCTCTTTTCAAGGGAATACCGCCGGCGAAAATCATGACACGACCATCGTTGGAACCGTGGATACCAAAAAACTGCCCTCCCGACTGGCTGTTCGCTGCCAAGTCTTTGGTGGCCAGATCGAAGGCCCGGGCGGTCCATGCTTTCTTGATGGAAATATCTATCGAACCCATCCAGGCGCTATCCATACGGATGTGGGCAATGAGATTGCCTCCATGATCGGCAACGGCGATGTTCATAGGTTGGCCGATCTTCTTAGCCTTGGCTTCTGCAGCGGCGATGACACGCCTTGCATCATCAAGCGTAACCATGTTGTGATCTCCTTGATGTGGGTTGAACTTGATCAGTTGTTCGTGATGTTTTCTTTACCCTTTGGACTTCCACGCATTGCCTTCATGGTCAGATAAATGCCCACGATTGCCAGCACCAGCCCGAACAAGTTCAGAACAATGCCTGCCCAGCGCCAGAAAGGTGACGGCCAGAGCGAGGGGTCATCAGAAGTAAGTGCAGGCACAATCGCTGCCAGGCCACCCAGACCCATCAACGCGCTGGCAAGCATGTAGTGCCATGACTTGCTCTTCAATCCCCACCAGGCTAGCAGGCCCGGTACCACCATCAATCCTGCAGCAGCCCACGATGCTGTCGGGCCCAGAGGTTGCATCCCTTTCGATTGCAGGATGACTCCCGCAACATTCCAGAAGATGCAGCCCGCCAGGTAGACGAGTTGCAGCACGTACACGTTCCAAATGGCTGATGTCATCATTCGAGTTCACATCCCTTTGCGATTCAAGATGAATCAATCCCGCTTGTAGACGCTCTTCCCTTCCTTGATCGTCTCCATCACCTTGATGTCCTTAATGGTCATCGGGTCGACGGTGAGAGGATTCTTGTCGAGGATAACGAGATCAGCGAGTTTCCCCACTTCGAGGGAACCCTTATTCTTCTCTTCAAAGAATTGATGTGCGCCCCACAGCGTAATCATCTTGATGGCTTCCAGCGGTGTCACCCGTTCGTCAGGGCCCATGACCTTGCCGCTGCGGGAGGTGCGATTCACGGTCGCACCGACCACCTGCATCAGATTGGGAAGCGCCACGGGTGCATCAGTATGGCTGGTGCAGATCATGCCTCGCTTGAGAACGGAACGCATGGGTGAAATCTGCTGTGCCAGATCAGGGCCGATGATCTGGTCGTACCAGTCACCCCAGTAGAAAGTGTGCATAGGGAACAATGACGGGAAGATCTGCAGTTCCTTGCAGGCATCGAGTTGATCCTGGCGAACGAACTGGCCATGAATCAGGGTATGACGACGATCCCCAGCACCATGTTTCTGATGCGCCGTTCGCATAGCTGAAATGAGCTGATCGATAGCGGCATCGCCATTGGCGTGTACCTTCACTTGCCAACCCTTCTGGCAGGCTTCATCCAGTAGGGATTCGACTTCTTTAGTATCTCGAATGGCTGGGTAGCCTCGATATTCGGCATTTTGTCCATCGGGGGGAAGGAGATAGGGCTTGGTGCGCCAACCAGTGCGACCCTGTGGCGATCCGTCGAGCGTGATCTTCATTCCACCGATACGGTAGTGATTGCGATAGTCGCGGCTGTGGAAGTCTGAGGTGATTTCTTTGCGATCCGTGTAATCAATGAAAGAAATGACATCGATGTCGAGCAGTTTTTTACCTGCGAAAGAAACAAGGTCTCGATGCTGAAAGCCTAGGGCACGACCCTCGTTGGTGGTCGTGTATCCAAAGCTCTTCGCCAACTCGAGCCCTCGTTTGACAAAGTACTCTTTGTCGTCGGGCTTCTGTGCATTGATGGCAGGAAGCATAACGGGAAAACTGGCTAGTTCTTCAAGCACGCCATTTGGTTCAGTACTGCCAGTCCGTCTCCGAAGGAGGCCGCCAGGAGGATCTTTGGTTTCAGATGTGTAACCCACCTTTTTCAGCCCTGCGCTGTTCATCACACTGAAGTGACCCGAGATATGGACAGCGATAACGGGGACATCCTTGGAGACGCGGTCGAGGTCATCACGCGTGGGGTGCCGTTTTTCAGCCACTACCGCATCATCGTAACCGATGCCAAAAACCCATCCCGTACGACCGACATCCGGGCCTTTGGCAAACTCCTGCAGTTTCGCGACCAAGTCATCAATGTTGTTCACGGTGCCATCCGGAGGCGCGAGCAAATTGGCCCCTACTGCCTGGGAACCGAACCCCAGAAAATGGCAATGGCCATCGATGAACCCAGGAAGCATCGTTCTCCCTTTCAGGTCCACCAGTCGGGTCTTATCTCCCTGATGTTTCAGAACATACGCTTTGGCACCAACAGCAACGATTCTGCCGTCTTTCACAGCCAAAGCTTCCGCACTGGGAGTCTTCTCGTCAACGGTAACTATGGTGCCGCCATGGTATATGACGTCTGCATCGGCTGCTGCAATACCATCAACCAGGTACCCAATACTCATAATGGCCAACAGAAGACTAAAGTAACGCATGATTGTCTCTCGGGTGTTCGACGTTACCAATGGAAAGCATACCGTTTGGGAGATCAACAAGTTACTGGAATCTCCATGCAAAAAGCGCAAGCAACTTCGAATACCCCTACAATAAGCTCAGGATAAGTTGCCAAGTCTAGGAAGCAGACTGGTGCCGTATCAACTGCTCGAAATCAATGATGCAGATGAGTTGTCAGCCAGGTACAACGGTTCACATTTGCGGTTTCAGGCCACGGAACGAGGTGCCTACGCTTTCCGCTGGGAGCTGGCACAGATCGGTTCTTTTATTCTACAGCAAACGACGTTCAGCTTGAAAACACTGGTCGAAGGAGTGACGTCTGAAGATGTAACCAATCTGTTACTGAGTGATGCTCCACCTGGTAAATGTGTCTTCACTGGAGTACGTATGGACGCAGGGGACACCATCCTCTACGGTGCTGGGGCTGAGCATTTTTCACTTGCCAAGGAACGCACCAGTTTCAATCTCACCTGGCCTCGTAGCGTGCTGGAGAACGCCTTGGCTGCGAACGCGGGAATTGACTCCCCGGATTACTTTCATGCACGTAGTCGATGGAGCATTGGCCCCTCTGCGTTGCTTGCCCTGCGTCAGCTTTGCGTGAATACACTTCAATATTTTAAGACAGCGAAAGCCAGACACTCTCCAGTTGAAACAATACAGTTGGAAAAAAGTCTGCTACAACGGTTCACGAACACTCTATCACTGGAGAATAAGGTCATCCAGCAAGAAGCCACCTCGCTGGAGCCCAGCAGCAGGATCATTCTTCGAGCACGAAGCTTCATGGAGCAGGCAGGCTCTCAACCCATCTATTTGCACGAACTCTGTCGCGCTACAGGGGTGAGTGCCCGAACATTGCAGAAAGTCTTTATAGAGACGCTGGGAATTTCTCCCATGCGCTATCTCAAGGTTCGACGACTGCACCTAGCTCGCCGTCGGCTGATGAGCACTACTTCCGATCAAATCAATGTCAAACAGGCCGCTCGTGAAGCAGGTTTCTGGGAAGATGGGCGGTTCGCTGAGGATTATTATCGTCTGTTTGGATTTCTTCCTTCCAAAACACTACGAGTTGATGCCTGATCACCTCATTTGTCTAATCTACTTAGCTTGTTGGTTATCCCACCGCTGCATACTTTCTGATGAGGAACTTAAGCCAGATGCGCTTTTTGCATGCGTTTCGATGGAACATCCTGACAAACTTTGCCGAAGATGCATAACGTGACGCCAGCCGAGTGCCTTGTTCAACCTAACTATGGTTTCAACCATGCGACGAATCAGCGTCTCCTTGCTCCTCCTTACCATGGGAAGCGGCTACCTCGCGGCACAGGACAACTCTCGTGCTACAGCACTGGAGGTAGCTCCAGGTCATTCAGCAACTGACCTCGCCACGGTGACTGAAGGCAATGTCGAATCGACTACCACCACCTATGTCCCTGGCGAAGGGCTTTCGGTTTCCATGCTCAGTGGCACCAGCAAGCTGAAGATTTTCGGCCAGTTTTCCTTGATCGGCGTGGTCAGCACGGATCGCCCGTTTTCCGCAGGCTTGCCTTTGCTGATGCTTCCTCCATCGCCATACGGACTTAACACCAACACGTTCGATTTGCACGCTCGCCAAACCGCGTTCGGTGCATCCTTTAGCGGCCCCGAAGTGCTGGGTTTTACCCCTGGAGCGTTCTTCCTCGGGTTCATTCAAAGTGAAAACCTGACCAGCGATGGGTACGGATTACTACCCTACAACGCCTATGGCGAATTAAAGAACGATAGTTGGCGCATCGCTGGTGGCTTGCAGTCTGATGTGTTCAATCCACAAAGCCCTACCATTATCTCACTGGGCAAGCTGTATGGTTCGGGAAACACGGGGTCCTATCGTGGCCAGTTTCGAGTGGAAAACTTCTTCAAGCCGTCCGATGACTTTCAATTCACCACGAAGGCTGCGATCAGCGAGCCTGTAGCGACCATCGTTACGAATAACGTGCGAATCGTAGAAGACAATGGCTGGCCAAATGTGGAACTGCGCCTTTCAGCAGGTATTGGGGCCGTGGAAGAACTGTGCGGTAGTCGCAAACAGCGACCCTTGGAAGTGGGTGTCTCCGGAATCGTGGGACAACTACGCAATACCAGACTGATTACCGCTCCCACTGATCCCGACGTTCCTAATCGTTCCATCATCAATACATGGGGGCTGGGTGTAGATTATGAATGGGCGATTGCCAACTGGTTTGGTGTTGCTGGCGAACTCTTTATCGGCCAGGGATTAGGAGAATACAACGGTGGCGTGTTGCAGTCGTTCAATACAGACACTTACCAGACGCTTCCAACTCGTGGTGGATGGGTAGAATCCTACTTCTACATCAATGACCAACTGCATCTCCATACCGGCTACGGTATCGATGCCCCCAACCGGAACGACTTGTTTGTCACGCAGTTTGCCATGAACCAGACCTGCTATGCCAACCTGGTCTGGGATGCAAGTAAGGTATTGCAACTCAGCTTTGAAGTGGATTATCGCAAGACCGATTACATCGCTTTCCCGAATGGTGAAGGTGTGGTTTTTCTGACGCAGATGCTGTTGAAGTTCTAATTAACTAGCCTTTCGTTGTGTCTTTGAAAATCCATCGTGATGAGTATTTGGATTCTTCGCTCCCACACCCCACCGGGAACCCCAACACTGACACAGCGAAACAGCAGGCTGCAAACGGGCACCGTAACCCCGAGAATGTTACAAAATGTTACGTTTTGTTACACATTTCAGCGTTTTCACTTGTACGGGTAAGTCAAAGCACTTTGGTACGGGAACCATGTGGCCGGTCTCTTCGAAGTTCATCCCAATACAGGTCATCTGGAAAGATCAATACTTTGCAATGGCGCTTGCAGACAGTACACCCAAACGCAGTGGGTGGATGAATGTGATCGGGATGCACAATCACTGTCCCCCACCATTCATCCTCTGACTTGCCGCAAGCCGGGCAGAGATCAAATTGGTCCATGACAGCTTTTTCTAACCTTCGAAGGCGTTGTTGAGAGCTCATATGGCACCTCGTGAGTATTCATCGAGTTTCATGTGGCAGGTTACTCGTTTCAGAAACCCCTGGATAATAGACCGATTCTGAAATGAGTGGCAGTTCGTGGCAGGTTTTAACGACCTATGTTATATGTGTACATTAGTACATATATCAACGCATTTTTGTCTGGGCGGTATTGGCCTGAACTGTCTTTTCCAGAGTGGACAGTCGTTGCTCCACTTCCAATAGATCACGTAATCGCATGCCCAGTTCCAGAACAGCACGGGCAGCGCCCAGTCTGGTGGCGTGCGGTACGGATCTCTCCATCAGGTGGAGCAGAGTCTTCACTGCTTCCATGCCCGAGGCGGACAGCATGGCACTGGATCGTTCAACCATCTGATAGCGGAAGGCCTGCAACTTTTGTCTGAAGGATGGGTCATCCAGTCGCCGGTAAGCAGTACGTTCTGCCAGACCTGCCTTGGCTGCTGCAGCCTCTACCGTACTGCCACATGCCAGGGCAATCATCAGGGTTTCGTTGCTCCCTGTTGTTCTGCGAGACGTCTTTCGGTTCATGAGCATCTCCTCAATTGATTTAGCCTGGAAAAGGTCATAACCGGTTGGTACTGTGAGGACGAACTGATCAAGGAAGTTTTCATGAAACCTACTCCCGCCCAGATTCTTACAGACCTGTTACAGAAGATAGCGCTGCGGTATGGCGAGATGCCCACGGATAACGAAGAGGTCGATCCCACCGAACTCCGCGCGATCTTGGATAACGTCTTAGCACAATTCGACGATTCCGACCAACTCCTAGATTCAGATCCCGTAGCTTCCAGTAGTGCCGTATTCATCCAGGGGAATGTTGAGGATGATCGGTAATGCATGACTGGGTTCATTCTGTTCCCCTCCTGATGGTGGATAACTCTCTGGCCGAGTACGTCCATTATCTGGAAGAGTGCTGAAAGGTTATCTCCATTGGGAAGCTGGTAGTCAGAACACATCTCCTGTGATGCATTGAGCGCTCGTTCCGATAATGCGATACCTCTGATGCGTTGGTTCATTTCGTATTTCTCAAATAGCTGAACGTTGCGCCTTTTTCCCGGTGAACTGCTCCCATCGTTGCACGATGACATCACAGTAAAGTGGGTCCAGTTCCATCAGGTAGGCTTTACGTCCCGTTTGTTCCGCTGCGATCAAGGTGCTACCGCTGCCACCAAAGAGATCGAGAACATGCTCGCCTGGTTTGCTGGAGTACTCGATGGCACGGGCTGCCAGTTCCACTGGCTTCTCAGTGAGATGCACCATACTCTGCGGATTCACCTTTTTGATGGCCCAGAGATCGGTAGCGTTATTGGGACCGAAGAACTGGTGAGCTTTCCCTTCTTTCCAGCCGTAGAATGCCAGCTCGAATGCGCCCATCATGTCCTTACGCGTCAGCACTGGATGCTGCTTGTCCCAGACTATCGCCTGGCTGAAATACAATCCATGCCGCTTGAGTGGTAGCGGGTAGTTACCCAGGTTGGCATAGCCGCCCCAAATATAGAAGCTTCTGCCTGGTTCAAGCACTCGGGCGATCTGGCCAAACCATGCCTCCAACAGGCCATCGAACTCCTGATCCGAGACAAAGTCGTTGGCCAGCGGCCTGTCCTTGGCGCGGAGTTTCTTATGGGTGGCCTGCTTTTCTCCCAGCCGGGCCACATCAAACGATTGGTGGTGAGAGCGTTTCTTCGGTGATTCAAACGATGAATTGCCTGCTGCAATGGCGTTATTACTCCGTGGTTCCACTTTCACGTTGTACGGCGGGTCGGTATTTACCAGTTGGATCGTAGTGCCAGCAAGCAGACGATCCACATCAGCCACGGATGCCGAATCACCACACAGCAGCACGTGGTTACCCAGGCATATACGGTCTCCAGGTTGGGTGATGGCGGCATCGGGGGGATCGGGAATAGCATCTGCATCGGTCAGTCCTTGCGTGGGTGCATAGAGAAGGTCAGTAAGTTGATCGCTGGAGAAACCTGTCAGGTCGAGGTCGTAGCCCTGCGTCTGTAACTCCATGAGTTCAGTGGTGAGTCTGTCATCATCCCAACTGCTGAAAGTGGCAGTCTGGTTATCAGCAATCCGATAGGCCTTGAGCTGTTCGGGTGACAATCCACTGGCCACATGAACCGGCACCTCAGTCATGCCGAGCTTTTGCGCTGCCTTGTATCGGGTATGACCCACTACGATGACACCGGCCTCATCGACCACGATTGGTTGTCGCCAGCCGAATTCTTGCAGTGACTGGGCGACAGCATCAATACCTGCATCGTTGTAGCGTGGATTGTTTTCGTAGGGGTGGATGGATTCAATGATTCGCATTTCGATCTGCATCTGATTCTCCAAAAGATTCTTCCTCGACAAGAGCCACAGTCGTAGCACTCAGACATTAAGAGTAATGGTTGCAAGGAGGTTGGTACTAGAGGACATGCCTAGCTCGACCTAAGTCCGGCTGGTTGGTCAACAAAAATGTGTGTCTCATCCAAGACTCCCGTAGTACCAACCGGCACCATTGTTTGAGATGGAACTCAGTGGTTAACAAAGGAGTCATTCGATGAAAATACGCGAACTGGTGTTGTGGATTTTGTTGGTGATCGGTGGCCCGGCATGCAGCTTATGGCTGGATCCCTACATCGCACCGCTTCACCGCAGGCTCATTCAATCCTTCCATGAATCGAAATCAATCAGAGAATTGAACACACAGTCACCCACTGCAAAATCGAAATAGGTGGAGCAACCATGGTTAATAGACCATGGTGTTCTACCTGAGTTCGGACACAGAGACACAGAATACACAGCAACCCAGAGACATAGGTACACAGTAACACAGTCACTCAGAAACTCAGAAACTCAGATTATTGGCCTGCTTACTGAGTAACTGTGACTGCTGTGTCCTCTGTGTCCGAAAGGAGGTTAGAGAATGAATCGGCGGATCTTCAACTATGCCCGACACCTGAAGGCTAATGGATTCTCAGCGTACTCGGAAGAGGATCAAAATAAATTCACTGCCTGGTGCAAACAACATCTTCCCGATTGCGATGTTGAAATTGCCTGGACGACTTTGCTCAAGGCAATGTCAAAAGTCAGGTACGCGGAAGGCGAAGGGCCACTGGATGACGTGTTCGACTGTGCTAAGAAATATCCCGAACCGGTTCCGGGTTATCGAATAGGCTCTCCGATGTCGGTCCTCGCTGCTCTTTGCAGGGAACTTCAAATGCTTAATGTAGACAAGCCTTTCTACTTGCCGTGTCGTGAAGCAGGCAAACTTCTCGGCATCCGCTACCAGCAAGCTAATGACATGTTGCATGCTTTGGAATTTCTCAAAATCATTCAGCGTGTATGCAACGGCAATTACCAGGAGCATCGTGCATCGGAGTTTCGTTACCTGCCTTTGACAGGCGCTTCAACGCTTCAGGACGAGAGCATTGAATCAGCAACTGATGACGGTTGTATTCCCGATCCACTAACTTTCGATTCGAATAGCGATTGGTGTCAAGACTGTGACCCAGCAACGGACAACGTATTTTCGCCAGAATACGAACAGATAGAAAGCAATGCGTACCATGATACGTAATTGGGAATGGCAACACACTTCACAGTGCAGCAGTGAGCACGAATCAGGCACTCAAAAAAAATAGGGACTTAGGACCGTATCGGTGTAGTACCAACCATTTTGAATTCTCAATAATCGATCCATCTTTCAATTTCGCAGAGGATCGACATGAGTTGTTCACCCCAGAAAACAGATCTCCCAGATCAGAATAAGTACCATGGTACGCAATTGGAAACG
Source organism: Planctomycetia bacterium (assembly GCA_016795155.1). Lineage (NCBI taxonomy): Bacteria > Pseudomonadati > Planctomycetota > Planctomycetia > Planctomycetia bacterium. The sequence continues at coordinate 15,959 of JAEUIE010000007.1, forward strand.
GTTGACATCGATTCCATAAGACCTGCCAGTCATAATGATGCCATTTACGGTGAGATTCACGTAACACCAGACATTATTGAGCTGGCTCGAAGCATTCGTGAGAAGGGACTTCTTGAGCCTATTGTGGTCACAATCGATAACGTCATTGTTTCCGGCCATCGACGATATGCTGCATGCAAATGGCTCAGGAAAAAAGCCATTGAGATCACGAGATTACTACACGTATGTAGCACCGACCCTGATTTTCCGAAACTGGTGACTGAATATAACCTGCAGCGCACGAAATCCCGTGAGCAACAAATCCGTGAACAACTGGTCAGAATGAATCCAGAGGAGGCTCATCAGTCTTTGCTTCAACATCGAAAGGAGCAACAACGCCTGGATTTTGAAACTCTGGATATTGGTGAAAGCAAAGCACGCACCAAAATAACTGAGAACCGCAGGCATTTTCTGAATGCCGTACTTAACATTATTGACGACCTGGAGGATTTCTGGCCGCTGACAGATCGCCAGATCCACTATCAGCTTCTCAATGACCCACCTCTGATCCATGCCAAAAAGCCCAAATCAAAATATCGCAATGATCTGAAAAGCTACCGCCAACTCACACGTTTACTAACACAAGCGAGAGTTGAACAGCGAATTCCATTTGATGTCATCCATGACCCGACCAGGCCTACCACCATATCTCGTGTCGATCTTGAGGTAGGTACTTTTGTAAAAAACGAATTGCATTGGTTACTGAAGAGTTATCATCGGGACCTTATGCAAAGCCAGCGTCATCATTTTGAAATACTTGCTGAGAAAATGACCGTTGAGAACATCTGCAAGCCTGTGGCAAAAGAGTATTGCATCCCGTTAGTTATTGGCCGAGGCTATAGTTCCCTCTCGCTACGCTCCGATGTTGCGAAACGATTCAGAAAGAGCAATAAAGAGAAATTGATCTTACTGATGCTCTCAGACTTCGATCCCGAAGGAGAAGATCTGATTCGTTCATTTGCACGATCATTACGTGACGACTTTGATGTCGACTGTGACATTGTCAAAGTAGCTATCCTGCCTGAGCATATCCAGGAATACAACCTCCCAGCCATTCTGGAAGCCAAGAAAACGAGCAGCCGAGCCAAGAAGTTTATCGAGCAACATGGCAACTCCGTGTACGAGCTCGAAGCAATTCCACCTGCTGAGCTTCAGACGATTCTGCGTGATGCCATCGATACTGTCATTGACATCGAAGCTTTTAATCAAGAACTCGATGAAGAGAAAAAGGATGCTGTCCATCTACACGAGTTACGGCATCGCATTACTGCACAGATCGATTGGGAGTAACGAGATGAACTAACAGACCATTCATGCAGATGGATTGGCATTGTGTCAACCATGGCGGTTTTCGGAAGGCTCGTTCTCCCGCCCAGCGATAAAGAAGGTAGCCCGCAGGACATCCAGACGGTTGGTGGCAAACACCTGCTAACATTCGTGCAATCCGAACACCGCGCTGAGGGGCCTGCTGCGGAAGGCAGAGTTCAAAGGTCCTCTGTTCACACGAACGCCTAGGGTACGTGAACAAGAATGCACAAAGTCGGGTTCTCGCCGAAAGAGAGTTTTGCCAGGCAACGAGCTGGTACTAGATCCAGCAACACCACCTGCGTCCTGGTCGAAAAGCACGTTTGATCAAAAACCTGGCGTCAGTAATGCATTCTTGCGTGTGACGAACAAGCTTCCCAGACAACAGCATCAACAAAGCAGAGCAGCAAGTTGGTGTAGCTGATGCATGACCTGACTCTCCACCTGCATCACTATCTTCACTTCTTGCCTAAGGAGTGAGTGGTGGTGAGGGGAATGGTGGTCCGTCTACTATCTGGAGTTCTGGATGAGTAACGAAGTTACGGAAATGGAAATACTGAAAGCACTCTTTAGGTGCGAGATCACCTCCCTTCTCGCCCGCGTCACCTACCGCATTCTGACCCGGCAGAAGTTACCGCATTCCAGCCAACATTCCCTTGATGTCCTTCCCAAAGAAGTGCTCACTGTCTCCAGAGGAGTTAACACCAACGGAGAACAAGGAGACGCATGATGGACTTGAAGCAGAAACTGGCATCGCTGCCACACCTGCGGGTAACTGACCTGCGGCAGATGTATGCCGAGGTCTTTGGAGAACCGACCAACGCCAACAACCGCGATTGGCTCACGAAGCGGCTCGCCTGGCGACTGCAGGCGCAGGCGATGGGTGGGCTTTCCGAACGGGCAATGACTCGGGCTAAGGAACTGGCACGCGAAGAAGACCTGCGGGTGACACCTCCACCGGTTGCCACGTTACCCGTTCCTCAGCAACGGGATACACGCCTGCCAACACCCGGAGCCGTTATCACCCGCACCTACAAAGGCGTCCAACACCATGTCGAAGTGCTGGCCGACGGCTTTATCTGGAATGGCAACACCTACACAACCCTGACTGCCGTCGCCAAGGCTATCACCGGCCAGCATCTCAATGGCTTTGCCTTCTTCGGCATCAAGCGGGGAGGGAAGCCATGAACAAATCTCCCAAACGAATCCGGTGCGCTATCTACACCCGCAAAAGTACTGAAGAAGGACTGGAGCAGGAGTTCAATAGCCTCGATGCCCAGCGGGAATCAGCTGAAGCCTTTATCAAATCTCAAGCGCATGAAGGATGGGTATGCCTGCCAGCCAAATATGACGATGGTGGCTTCACGGGTGGCAACATGGAACGCCCTGCCTTGCGGCAACT